>JBHOQZ010000672.1:0-4661 GCA_042408635.1 Chloroflexota bacterium | reverse complement strand
GGCCAGCGCCTCGCCGACGGTGCGCGCCTCAACCTGGACGGTGCGCTGCTGACCGACGTAGGCGCGCAGCGGGGTCGGGAGCACGACGGATACGGGCATGGCGGGCGGTTCCTCCCTAGATGCACCCCGATTGGGAATGATGTGAGCTCAGCGTCGAGCGAGGAGCAAGAGCGGTTCCGTGGTCGGCTCGGGCTGGAAGGCGCGGGCGTCGTCGAGCGTCCAGCTCGTCATCTCCCCCGGCTCGCCGCGCGCCACCGCCACGATGACGTAGGACCAGAACGGCCAGGCGTGCTCGCGGTCGAACTCGGAGGGGCGCGCCGGGTGGTCGGGATGGCTGTGGTAGAAGCCGAGCACGTCGAGCCCGGCCGCCGCCGCCTGGCGCTCCGCCGCCGCCACGGTCTCCGGCTCGATCAGGTAACGGCGCGCGCGCGCCGCCGCCTCGCGCACGTTCTCGACGGGGATGAGCGCGCTGACGTGCTTGACCCCGTCCTCGCCCACCCGGCCGAGCAGGATGCCGCAGCACTCCTCAGGGTAGCTGCGCTCGGCGTGCCGGGCGATGGCGGCGCGCAACTCGATCGGCAGATCAAGCATCGTCCGCCTCCGCGTCGTCCGCCTCCTCCCAGAAGCGCTCCGAGAGGTAGCGGCTGCCGCCGTCGCAGAGGATGGTCACGATGAGCGCGCGCGGGCTCTCGACCTTCCGGGCCAGGCGCAGCGCGGTGGCGACGTTGGCCCCGGCCGAGATGCCCACGAGCAGCCCCTCCTCGCGCGCCAGGCGCCGGGCAGTGCGCTGGGCCTCCTCGGTGGTGCAGGTCATGTCGAGGTCGGCGAGCTGCGGGTCGTAGATGCCCGGCACGATCGCGGTCGCCATGTGCTTCATGCCCTCGAGCCCGTGGAACGGGCCGTCCGGCTGGACCGAGGCGCAGACGATCGCCGGGTTGTACTCTTTGAGGCGGCGCGTAGTGCCCACGAAGGTGCCGCTCGTGCCGAGCGCCGCCACGAAGTGGGTGATTCGGCCGCCGGTCTGCGCCCAGATCTCGGGCGCGGTCGTCTCGTAGTGGGCGCGCCAGTTGGCGGGGTTGTTGTACTGGTCGGGGTAGAAGTAGCGGCCCGGGTTCTCCGCGAAGCGGCGGCGGGCCTCGTGGATCGCGCCGTCCGACCCCTCGGCCGGGTCGGTCAGCACGAGCTCGGCGCCGTAGGCGCGCAGGATGCGCTGGCGCTCCGGGCTGGCGTTGGCCGGCAGGCAGAGCTGGACGCGGTAGCCGCGCGCCGCCGCGATCATCGCGTAGGCGATGCCCGTGTTGCCGCTGGTCGCGTCGAGGATGATCCGGTCGGGGGTGAGCAGCCCGCGCCGCTCACCGTCCTCGATCATGAAGAGCGCGGGCCGGTCCTTGACCGAGCCGCCGGGATTGGCGAACTCGGCCTTGGCCCAGACCTCCACGCCGGGGGGCAGGTGGCGCGTCAACGAGCGGAGCCGGATGAGCGGTGTGTTGCCGATCAGCGGCTCGACACCCTCGACGGTCGCGAGCGTGGGGAGCGTCATCGTCACCGGTTCGTGTCCCTTCTCCCGCCCGCCTACCCCGGCGCCTCGGGAGGCGCCACGCCACCGGCGCGCTCGCAGTCGCGCGGCGGGGAGTGGCGGGGGCTGATGCAACAACGCGCGAAGGCAAACGGCGGACGCTGCCAGCCGTACGCCTCCACGCCACCGCGCACATGCCGGCGCGCCCACGGGCGCGGCCGGCGGTTGCATCGTGGAGGCTCCTGACAGCCGGTCTTCGCCGGCGTCAGGAGCTAGAGACACTCCCAGGCAGGGCAGGTTGCCGGGCAGGCGAAACGCGGGGGCTGACGCTCCCCCGTGATCTGATCAATCTGCGCCGAGCGGCGCATCGCTTCCCGACTCCGCATACGACCAGTTTAGCCGCGCACGATTGGTAAGTCAACGCGGGTGGCGCGGCGGGTCGCGGTGCGGTGGGCTGAAACGCCTCGGCCCTCCGCCGTCGGGGCCGCGCTAACCGGGGGTGGGCGGCAAGGGCGGGTGCCGGGCCTGGCTGGGGCGAGGCCCTCGGGCAACCGGGGGCCTCGCCACGGCTGGTGGGGTGCGGCGGGGGGCAGGCCCGCCGCGTCCGGATCGGGAGCGCCTAGTCGGCCGAGATGGCGCTGGGCGGCTGGGCGGGGTCGCCCGGCATCTCCTCCGCGCGCACGGGCAGCGGCTCGCTGCTAGCGGCGCTGGCGAAGACGGCGCTGCAGGCGGCGTCGATCAGGTCGGGCTCGAGCGCGGGGCGCCGACCGAAGTAGGCCGCGATGCTCACGAGCTGATTCATGATGTCGCGCGGGTGGCAGCCGCGCAGCGGGCGCCGGAACCGCTTGTTCTCGGCGTCCCAGTAGTGCGCCGAGAGGAGATAGCGCGCGCCCTCCGGGGTGAAGAGCACGCCCTTCTGGGCGCAGACGCGGCGCAGGATTTCGACGAACTGCTGGAGGTTCGGGTCGGGCACGCGCACTTTGTTGACGATGCGGCGCATGAACGCCTCTTCGCAGAGGTCGCGCGGATCGAGGTTGGTCGAGAAGATCGTGTAGACGTCGAACGGCACCTCGATCTTCTTGCCGGTGCGGAGGTTGAGGTAGTCGACGCCCTTCTCGAGCGGTACGATCCAGCGGTTGAGGAGCGCGCGCGGCGGCTCGGGCTGGCGGCCGAAGTCGTCGATCAGCATGATGCCGCCGGCCGCGCGCATCTGGAGCGAGGCCTGGTAGAACTTGGCGCCCTCGTCCCAGATCAGGTCGAGCTGCGAAAGCGTCATCTCGCCGCCGACCGCCACGAAGGGGCAGTGGCACTTTTGCCAGCGGCGGTCGTGGCGCTCCTCGACCTGGATCGGCAGGTGGCAGGCCGGGTCGTAGACCTGGACGACCCCGCTCGGCTCGACGAGGATGGCGTGCGGCACGTAGACCTCGCCCGGCAGACAGCGCCCGAGCGCCTCGGCGATCGAGGTCTTGCCGTTGCCGGGATCGCCGAACAGGAACATGCTGCGCCCGACGTTGAGGGCGACGCCGAGCCGGTCATGCAGCCCGTCGGGTAGGACCAGGTGCGCGAGCGCCGCCTGCACGGTGGCCCGGCGCACCTCGGCGCGCGCCGCCACTCCCTGGGCCCGCGCCACCTCGGTGTACTGCTCGAGGGTGACGGGCGCCGGGCCGATGTAGCCGCAGGTCTGCATGGCGTGGTGGGCGCGCTCGCGGCCCTTGCTGGTGACGCTGAACTCGAAGGCGGCTTCGAGCTGGCCCGAGGCGCCGGCCACGTCGAGCAACTGCTCCTGGCGGAGCTGCCGCAACAGCGGGCCGATCACCGGGTGCGGCAGGCAGAGCTGCTCGGCCATGCGTGCGCCCGACAGCCGGTTCGAGAAAAGCACCGACTTCAGGATGAGGTCCTTGACGAACTCCGGGTCCAGCCCCGTCTCCTCGATCGTCCGCGGCTCGCGAACGCTCGTGGGTAGTTCACCACCTGACGCTATCGCCATCGTGCTTCCCCCATCCAGAAACACCCGTCGCTTCGTGCCGACGCCTCCCTTACAATAGTCGAGCGCGGTACGGTGAGCTATGGGAGATTGGTCCTACGCTGGGTGACCCTTCCTGGTAGCCCCGCCGCGGCGAATCCTGGCACAGCCTTTGCCCCCTCTGGTTTGCGCTGTTGCTAACTGTCCTGGGTATGTCCAGCGGGATTCGCGTGCGCGCGCCCGCTGCCACCGATCTCGCCGACGAGGAGGAACAATGACCGGAACACTTGCCCATCGCGCGTTGGCCCTCGTGCTCGCCTTCGGCCTGCTGGCCGTGGGTGCCTGGGCGGCCGGCCGCCACGCCACGGCCGACATCGCCCTGGCCGCCAACCAGACGGTCCGCATCGTAGACGGACCGGATCCGCGCGCCTTCGGCTACCAACCCGCGACCATCACGGTGGCCGTGGGCGACACGGTGACCTGGAGCAACACCGGGGCGCTCCAGCATACCGTTACCTCGGAGACCGGCGCCTTCGATTCGGGCCTGATCGCGCCCGGCCAGAGCTTCACCCAGACGTTCCAGACGCCCGGCACCTACAACTACTTCTGCACCCTCCACCCGAACATGCGCGGCACCGTGACCGTGAGCGTTCCCTCAGGCCAGGCGACGCCGGGCCCGAGCGCGATCCCCACCCCCAGTGTGCAGGCGACCTCGACCTACACCGGCAGCCCGGCGATCCAGCTCGTCATCGACGAGCCGCGCCCCGGCGGGCGCCTGTTCGGCCCGAGCATTGTGCGCGGCTGGGCGATCGACGTGACGACCGCCGGCGGCACCGGCATCGACCAGGTGCAGGTCTTCCTCGACGGGGACCGCACCAGCGGTCAGCTCATCGGCACCGCCAACTACGGCGTGGCGCGCTCCGACGTCGCTCAGGCGCTCAACAACCAGGCGGCGCTCAACGCCGGCTACCAGCTCAGCTTCGATGCCACCCAGCTTCGGCCCGGCCGGCACACGCTGACTGTGGCGGCGCGCAGCCCCGCCAACGGCGTCGGTCAGCGGACGATCCAGTTCGTCGTTGGGCCCGAGCTGCGCGTCCAGGCCGACGCCCAGGTCATCCCTGCCCCGGGCGGCCCCAGCCCCTTCGGTCCCGGCGTGCCGCCGTTCGGCCCCGGCCTCCCGCC
>JBHOQZ010000671.1:0-5687 GCA_042408635.1 Chloroflexota bacterium | reverse complement strand
GCCCCCTCCGGTAGCCCGCCGGCCGCCCGCCGAGCGGCGCGGTCGGCGCCGAGACTTCCAGGGGCTTGAGGGCGCCAGCGAGTAGCCAGTGCCGCCCGCCCAGTGTCGCGGTCGGCGCCACGCGGGCCTCGCGCAGCATCAGCGCCGGTCGCGCCGCCAATGCCGCTGGCACGACTGGCGCTTCGTCCGGTTGGCGGGTCGGCTCAGGCGCGGCTCACGCCGATGCGCCGCTCCACCTCGGCCAGCACGCGGGCCGGCTCGGCGTAGCCGCCGAGCGCGACGAGGCCGAGGCCGCGCGGGCCGCGCAGCACCAGGAACGCCGGCCGACGCAGCAGGCGCACCACCGCGACGCCGCGCACCTCCGACCAGGCGACGACCTCGGCGCCGCCGAACGGGCCGGTCCGCCGGAGCCCGCCCGCGGTGAGCTCGGTCTGGAGGCAGGTGGCCGCGAGGGCCGCCACCAGCAGCGCCAGCCCGAGGTAGAGGCCGACCGTCAACGGCTGCGCCGCCGCGCCGAGTGCCGGCGCCACGGTGATTTGCCCGCGCAGCGCCAGCCAGGTGCCGTAGAGCAGCGCCACCTCGACCAGCAGGGGCCAGGCGGACCAATCGCGGTTGCGCGCCAGGTGCAACGTCTCCCGTTCCCGTGCCATCCCGATGCTCCTTCCCGGCCGTCGAGCCGTTTCCTGGCGCCTATCGTCGGGCACCGGGTGTCGACGTGCAGTCCGGCGGGTGGCGCGCCCGGCGTGCTCCCCGGCACAGGCGGAGGTAGTGGCCGGAATGCCGGGTGCGGCCGCGGCCCCCGGTTCCGCGGAGGCGGGCGACCCCTCCAGGCCCAGGTCTGGAGGGGTCGCGCGGGGGGTCGAAGGGTGCGGTCGGGGTGGCGCGCCTGGCGGGATGGCTACCGCTGCCGCGGGGTGGCTGCAAGCGCCCGGTCGACGAAGATCCAGCCCTTGCCGGTGGCGTCGTCGCTCCAGGTCTCGGTCAGCGTCGAGCCGTCGCGGTGGACGACGGTGGCGGTGCCGGCCGGGATGGGGGTGGCGGCGCCCTCGAGGATCGCCTCGACCTGGCCGGGCCTGGTGGCGGTCGCGCCCGCGCTGGTGAGCCCGGGATTCTTCTCGAGCATCAGCGCCACGATGCCGGCGACGGTCGGGCCGGAGAAGCTGGTGCCGCTGATGAACAGGTACTGGTACGGCGCCGCGCTCGCCGAATCCGGCGTCGCCTTGCTGGCGCAGGTGCGGTTGAGCGTGGCATTCGTCACCTGGCCGTCCTTGTAGAGCTGGGCGCAGGGGTAGGGCAGGAGCAGGTAGCGGCCGGTCGAGACGACGTCGAGGTACTGTCCCGGCTTCTGGCGGCTACTGAAGCCCGTCACGTAGACCAGGCTCACGCCGGTCTCGGGCACGTCGTTGTCGTACCAGCTCTTGCTGGGCCAGCCCACCCACTGGCCCCGCCAGCCGCCAGCTCCGACCGAGATGACCGGCTCATAGGCAGCCGGGTAGCCCATGCCGGCGGTGCCCTCGTTGCCGGCCGAGGCGACCATGACCACGCCGGCCGCGATCGCCGCGTCGATGGCGGCCTTCTCGACCGGGCCCAGGCTCGGGCCGCCGAGGCTCTCGTTGATCACGATCGGCTGGTCTGGATTCGCCTTCTTGAGGCTGGTGACGTGGTCGATGCCGCCGATGATCGCGCTGTCGTAGCAACCGAGCGGCTCGCAGACCTTGATCGGGATGATCTTCGCGCCCGGCGCGATGCCCGGCACCCAGTAGGTGCCGGCCTGGCCGGTGACGAACCCGCTGCCGAAGCCACCCTCGACCTCGCGGTCGCGGAACCAGTAGCCGACGATGTTCGCCGCCACGGCCAAGCCGTGGGGATCGCTGCCGACGTCCCACTGGTTCTCGTTCGGGTTGCCCAGCACCGAGATGAACGCCGCCGCGTACTGGGTCAGGATGCTCGACGGGTCGAAGTAGTCGCGCCAGTTGGGGTAGAAGCCGCTGTCGAGCACAGCCACCCAGACGCCGCTGCCGGTGTAGGTCGTGTTCTTCTCGGCATCGATCAGGTCGAGCCAGTACGAGCTGAGCGTGCCCGTCGCCGCGCCGGCGCGCCCGGCCGCGGGCGTCCCGCCGGCCGGCGCCTCGACGTAGACCTCGTGGAGCTGCTTGACGCCGTCCTCGGTGACGGAGGTGACGAACGGCAGCCCCTGGACGCGCGCCAGCGTGGCGCGGTCAGCGATGCTGGCGGCCGCCCCGCCGAAGTTCCGGTAGACCTGCTTCACGGTGGCGCCCGCGTTCTGGAGCGCCTGGACCTGCGCCGCCGTGAGCGGCGCGGCGCTGCCGATCAGGTAGCCCCTGGGACCGGACTGGGCGCTGGCCGGCTGCCCCCCGTACCCGGGACCGAGGTTGAGGACGACGGCGAGCACGAGCACGAGCACGAGCACAAGACGGGTCCGCATTTCTCCCCTCCTGCCGGCGCCGGCACGGGGCGCCGGGGCTGCGTTTCCGGGTGATCCGGCGTGGCAGCGATATTACGAGATGTTCAGGAATGGGTCAATGGGTCACGCGCGTGGTTGGCAGCCAGCGGGACACGCACGTGTGCCGATCCCGCGGCCGGCGGCTATACTGTAGTCCGCTGGACTACCCCGCTATAGGTACCCGCGCTAACCGGTGAGAGGCCCGCGCCGGCGGTTGAGCGGCGCGCTCCACGAACGGGCCGGAGCGGCATTGAGGAAGGCGTCCCATGCGACCGAGCATTCTGGATGAGCTGAAGACGCGCCCGCTGGTGTGCGACGGCGCGATGGGCACGCGCCTGCAGGAGGCGGTCGGCGCAGAGCGCGAGGCGCCGCTCGAGCTGCTCAACTTCGAGCGCCCGGAGATCGTGCTCGGCCTGCACCGCTCCTACGTCGAGGCGGGCGCCGACATCCTCCAGACCAACACCTACGGCGCCAACGGCCTCCAGTTTGGCCGCGCCGGCCGCGCGAACGCCGTGGCGGCCGTCAACCGCCGCGCCGTCGAGCTCGCGCGGGCGGCGGCCGAATCGGCCGGGCGGCCGGTCTGGGTCGCCGGGTCGCTCGGCCCGCTCGGCACGATCCGCTACGACTACGACGTGATCCGCCCCGAGCAGATCGGCCGCATCTACCTCGAACAGGCGCGCGCGCTCGTCGAGGCCGGGGTCGACCTGCTCCTGATCGAGACGATGGACGACTACCGTGAGATGGTGGCGGCGCTCAAGGCGCTGCGCCAGTTCGAGCTGCCGCTCGCCATCTCGTTCGAGTGCCGCGACGGGGAGACCGTGGGCGGCACGATCGACCTGGCCGCCGCGGTGCAGCGCGCCGAGGCGCTGGGCGCCGACATCGTCGGCGTCAACTGCCGGATCGGGCCGGAGCAGATGACCGAGGTGGCGCGCCGCCTCGTGCGCCTGACCGAGCTGCCGGTGCTGGCGCAGCCGAACGGCGGCAACTTCGCGGTCGACGTCTACGGCCGGCTCCACGTGATGGGCACGCAGACGGCGTTCGCCCGCATGGCGCACGACGTGCTGGCGGCCGGCGTCTCGATCGTGGGCGGCTGCTGCTACACCGGCCCCGAGCATATCGCGGCGCTGCGCCGGGCGGTGGATCAGTTCGAGCCGCCCCAGGCCGGGCGCGAGGCGCGGCAGTTCTTCCTCCACCGGCCGCAGCCAAGCGAGTTCGCGCTGCGCCGCGTCCCCTCCAAGCTCGAGACGAAGCTGGCCGAGGGCCGGTTCATCGTCTGCGTCGAGGTCGACCCGCCGACGGACGAGGAGTGCCGGCGCGATCCGGGCGTCCTCCAGCTCAAGATCGACGGTGCGCGCTACCTGGACCGCCGCTGCGCGGTCGACGTCATCACGGTGGCCGACCACACGCTCGGCCGGCCCTGGCTCGACGCCTTCCCCTTCGCCGAGGCGCTGCGGCCGCATTTGCGCGAGGCCGACATCCTGCTGCACTACTCCTGCCGCAACAAGGCGGAGACGGATATTACCGGCAACTTCGCCAGCTTCCGCCTCTACGGCTACAAGAACATCCTCATCATCACGGGTGACCGGCCGCCCGAGCCGGACGTGAAGAGCTTCTTCGCCTACTCATCACCCACGCTCATGCGGCGGGTACGCGAGGAGCACGGCGACTGGTTCTTCCTGGCCGCCTCCTTCGACCACACCCGCGGCCTCGAGCGCGGCGGCACGATCGGCATCGAGGCCGAAGTGCGCCGCCTCCAGCGCAAGATCGACGCGGGCGCGCGTCTCGCCCTCACCCAGCCGATCTTCGCCGACCGGCTGGAGCTGCTCTACGAGCAGACGAAGGATCTCGGCGTGCCGATCCTGCCCGGCATCATGCCGATCATGAGCGCCTCGCACGCGCGCAACCTCAACGAGAACTTCGGCGGCATGCACATCCCCGAGTCGGTGATCGCCGAGCTCGAGGCCGCCGGCGAGGACCGGCGCCTGCGCGCGCGCATCGCGACCGAGACCGCCGCCCGGACGGCGCGTCTGGCCGTCCGGCTGGGCTTCCCCGGCATCTACCTCATGACCAGCTTCAACCGCTACGACATCATCAAGGAGATCATCGCGCAGGTGCGCGATTAGCCCAACCCGACGTAGGTGGTAGAGGACGATGACGATCGAGGAGCGGGTGGCGCACCTGCGCGCCATGCGCGCCGAGGCCCGGCTGGGTGGCGGGCAGCACCGGATCGACGCTCAGCACGCGCGCGGCAAGCTCACGGCCCGCGAGCGGCTCGACCTCTTGCTCGACGACGGCTCCTTCCAGGAGCTCGACATGTTCGTCACCCATCGCTCGACCGACTTCGGCCTCGACCGGCAGCGCTACCTCGGCGACGGCGTCGTCACCGGCTGGGGCCGGATCGACGGCCGCCTCGTCTACGTCTTCTCCCAGGACTTCACCGTCTTCGGTGGCTCCCTCTCGGAAACCTTCGCCGAGAAGATCGTCAAGATCATGGACATGGCGATGAAGAACGGCGCACCGGTCATCGGCCTCAACGACTCGGGCGGCGCGCGCATCCAGGAGGGGGTGCTCAGCCTCGGCGGCTACGCCGACATCTTCCTGCGCAACGTCCTCGCCTCGGGCGTCGTGCCGCAAATCTCGGCCGTCATGGGGCCGTGCGCCGGCGGTGCCGTCTACTCGCCCGCCATGACCGACTTCATCCTCATGGTCCGGGACACGAGCTACATGTTCGTGACCGGGCCGAACGTGGTGAAGACGGTGACCCACGAGGACGTGACGCAGGAGCAGCTCGGCGGCGCCGACGTCCACAACCAGGTCAGCGGCGTGGCCCACTTCGCGGCCGACAGCGAGGCGGAGTGCCTCTACCTCGTCCGCCGGCTGCTCAGCTTCATGCCCAGCAACAACCTCGAAGACCCGCCGATCGTGCCGACCGACGACCCGCCCGACCGCGAGGATCCCGAACTCGACACGATCGTGCCCGAGGTCGCCACGCGCTCCTACGACATGCGGCGGGTGATCGAGAAGGTCGTCGACTGCGGCGACTTCCTCGAGGTGCAGGCCGGCTACGCGCAGAACATCATCGTTGGCTTCGCGCGGCTGGGCGGCCGGGCGGTCGGGATCGTCGCCCAGCAGCCGGCGGTGCTAGCCGGTGTGCTCGACATCAACGCCTCGGACAAGGCGGCGCGCTTCGTGCGCTTCTGCGACTGCTTCAACATCCCGCTCG
>JBHOQZ010000667.1:0-1652 GCA_042408635.1 Chloroflexota bacterium | reverse complement strand
CGCGGGCCACCCCCTCGCCGTCCACAACCGCAGCCGTGGCAGCGTCGAGGCCCTGGCGGCCGAGGGCGCCACCCCCGCCACCAGCCCGGCCGAGGTCGCGGCCGCCGCCGAGTTCGTCCTGACCTGCCTGACGAGCCCGGCCTCGTGCGAGGAGGTCTATTTCGGGGCGCGCGGGCTGTTCGAGGCGGCGCGGGCCGGGCAGGTCTTCGTCGATCTGAGCACGGTCGGCCCGGCGCTCAGCCGCCGCTGCGCCGAGACGGCGGCCGGGCGCGGCGCCGCGTTCCTCGATGCGCCCGTCAGCGGCGGAGTGCCGCGCGCGACCGACGGCACGCTCACGATCATGGTCGGGGGGGAGGCGGCGGCGTTCGAGCGCGCCCGGCCGCTGCTCGAGCGGCTCGGCAGCCGGGTCCACCACGTCGGACCCCCGGGTGCGGGCTCGGTCGTCAAGCTGGCGAACCAGTTGCTCGTCGGCGTGAACATGGCCGGGGTGGTCGAGGCGCTGGTGATGGCAGTGAAGGTCGGCGCCGACCCCGAGGTGGTAATCGAGGTGCTCGAGTCGAGCTTCGGCGGCAGCGTCATGCTCTCCCGCTCGGGCCCGCTCATCCTCGACCGCAACTTTGGCCTGGGCACCACCGTCAACCTGCTGCTCAAGGACCTGAACCTCATCGACGAACTGGTCGAGGGGCTCTCGCTGCGCACGCTCATGCTCGAGCAGGCGCGCCAGGTCTTCATCGAGGCGCGCGCGCTCGGCCACGGGGATGACGACATCGTGGCGGCCGTGCTCCCCCTCGAGCGTCTGGCGGGCGTGCGCGTCGAACGCCGGAGCGGTGGCTGACCACCCCGGCACCACCCGTGCGTGGTAGGCTGTCCGACCGGACGCCGCTCCGGCTGCCAGGCCGGTCCCCGGGCGCCATCGCATCGGCCAGACGGCAGTGTCGATGGCAGGGGCACTCCACCGAGAGAAGGCTCGCGCGAGAAGGTTGTACGATTGCCCCGATCCTGTCCGTGGCAGTCATGGGAGGCTGCGCCATGGCGAGCTTGCCGACTGGCACCATCTCCTTCCTGTTGACCGACATCGAGGGCTCGACGCGCCTCTGGGAGCGGTAACCCGAGCAGTCGCTCGCCACCTACCCGAACAACCTGCCCCTCCAGCCGACGAGCTTCATCGGGCGGGAGCGCGAGCTGGCCGAGGTGAAAGTGCTCCTGCGCGAGCACCGTCTCGTGACCCTGACCGGTGCGGGTGGTGCCGGCAAGACGCGCCTCGCCCTGCAGGTCGCGGCCGACCTGCTCGACCGCTATCCCGAGGGCGTCTGGCTGGTCGAGCTGGTGCCGCTGCGCGACGACGCACTCGTGCCCCGGGCGGTCGCGGCCACCTTGACCATCCACGAGGAGGCGGGGCGGCCGCTCGAGGCCACGACCGTCGAGGCCCTGCGCGGCAAGCAGGGCCTCCTCCTCAGCCTCGACAATTGCGAGCACCTGATCGGGGCGTGCGCGCGCCTCGCCGACACCTTGGTGCGCTCCTGTCCGGGCGTCCATCTGCTGGCGACGAGCCGCGAGGTGCTGGCGTTCCCGGGCGAAGCCACCTTTCGCGTTCCCTCGCTCGCGCTGCCCGATCCACGCCACCTGCCGCCGCCCGAGCGCTTCTCGCAGTA
>JBHOQZ010000666.1:0-6138 GCA_042408635.1 Chloroflexota bacterium | reverse complement strand
CGCCTTCCGGGCGACAGGCCAGGGGAACTCGGCGGTGCGGTCGTAGTGGAGCGCGACGGGGGCGATCTCCTTCTGCGCGAACTCGCGCGCGAGGCCCTGGATCGCCCGCTGCTCCTCGGTCAAGGCGAAATTGATCACGCTCTCCTCCCTCCACAGTCCCTTGCCACGCGCGGCATCCGTTCTGGAAACGATAGCCGATGCCCCGGGAGTCCACAAGCGCCGCCCTCTCACCGGGGGTAGCGCCGGGAGCGGTGGTCGCGGGAACCGGTCGGCCGAGTTCGGGAGAGGCGGCGAGCCGCGAGCGTGGCCGGCTGGGGAGAGGCGTCGACTGGTTCGAGGCAAGGACCAGCGGGCTGGTCTTGCGCGGGCATGAGCCCAGCAGGGCGGGTGGCGGCGTCGACGGCAGCCAGGCCACCCCCCGGGGCAGCGGCAGGCTGCAGGCGGAGCGGGCGGACGGACGCTTTGACTGCGGGCGCGGCTGTGGTAAGATGGTTGCTGGCTGTCCCGGGCCGTTCACCAGGAGAGGTGGCAGAGCGGTTGAATGCGCCCGTCTCGAAAACGGGTATGGGTGTTGAGCCCATCGAGAGTTCGAATCTCTCCCTCTCCGCCAGGCGTCCGGCGTACCGCGGGGGCGTGGTAGCCGGCGCGGTTTCGCGCGGCCCGGGGCCGCGTCCGCCCGGAGAGGTGCTGGAGTGGCCGATCAGGCACGACTGGAAATCGTGTAACCCGCAAGGGTTCGTGGGTTCAAATCCCACCCTCTCCGCCGCGAAAGCCCCGCTTCATGGACACGTTTGCCACGAAGCGGGGCTTCTTGTTCCTCAGAGCGAACAGGGGAGCGCGCCCCTGCTCGTTGACGCCAACCGTGACACCAACGCGCCTAGGAGCGGCCGGCGGGAGGGGGCTGGTTCAATGTGGATGGGTGGGCGAGGTTGCGTCCGGGGCGGCGTTGGCGGACACTAGTACTATGAGCAACTCCACCAAGCTCGCGCTGCTGACGCTGGGCCTAATGGCGCTCGCGCTCGTCGTCCAGTGGCTGATCGCGCCCTATGTCAGCTCGCTGGTGTTCAGCCTCTTGATCGGCGTGTACGCGGTGATGATGGTCGTCGTCGTCGCGGCGGCCCAGCGCTACCTCGCCTCGCGGGACGGCCGGCGCGACTGACCCGCCCGTAAGCAGCCATGCTCGCAGGTCTCGTGCGGGGTCCAGTCGGAGCGCGGCACCTAGCGCGACTGACCCACCCGTAGACAGCCGCATTCGCCCGGGCAGCCGGGGATCTCGCCTCACGGGACCGCCGGCGCGACCGATGCGGCGCCAGCCCCGCGTCTTCAGCCGCCGGCATGGCCGCGCCGGCCGGATCGGGGCGGGCTACAGCTTGAGGTCGCGGATCACAGGCACCCGCCAGGCGAACCAGAAGACGGCCAGCAGCGTCACTGCCCCCATGATGAAGACGGCCACTGGCCCGCCGAGCCAGGCAGCCAGCGCGCCCGCCAGCAGGCCGCCGAGCGGCGACAACCCCCGGTTCATGAGGTAGAGGCTCAGCACGCGTCCGCGCATGTTCGACGGCGCGAGGATCTGGATGATCGTCTGGTCCTGCGAGCCGTAAGTGGTGTTGGCCATCCCGGCCAGGAAGAGCAGCGCCAGCGAGATCGGCACACTGCGCGAGAGCGCGAACAGCATCAGCCAGAGCCCGAACAGCCCCGCGCTCACCAGCACCGCGCGCCCGCGCTGGTTCAGCCCGCCTGCCATCGTCAGCCCCACCGCACCCACGAGCGCGCCCACACCGCTCGATGCCAGCAGCATGCCCTGTCCCTGGGCGCCAATCTCGAGGATGTCGCGGGCGAAGATCGGCATCAGACCGACATAGGGCATCGCGATCAGCGTCGGCACGAGGCCGAAGAGCATCATCGAGCGGATCACCGGATCGCCCGCGATGTAGCGCACCCCCTCGACCAGGTCGGCACGGAAGGCGGCCAGTCCCGTCGACTCACCGATCCGACGGGCGAGCGACGGCACGACCATCTGAAGCGTGCACGAGGTCGCCCACACGTACATCACAGCCTGCACGTAGTAGGCGCCGTCCACGCCCACCCAGGCGATCAGGAAGCCGGCCACGGCCGGCCCGAGCGTGCGGCTGAGGTTGAACACCGCCGAGTTGAGCGCCACGGCATTGAGCAGGTAGTCCTTGCTCACCAAGTCGGAGATGAGCGACTGCCGCGCCGGCTGTTGGAACGCCTGGGCTGTGCCAACCAGCAGCGTCGTCAGGTAGACATGCCAGGGCTCGACCAGACCGGTCGTCACCAGAACCGCCAGCACCACGTTGAGCACGCAGTTGATCATCTGCGCGGCCACGAGCTGGGCCTTGCGATTGTAGCGATCGGCGATCACCCCCGCGACCACGCCTAAGAGGAGGGTAGGAATGGCGCGCGTCGCGTTGACCAGCCCCAGGTCGAGCGCCGAGCCGGTGAGGAGGTAGATGAGCCAGGTACGGGTCGTCTGGTCCATCCAGAGACCCATGGTCGTGCCGAGCTGGCCGAGCCAGAGGAGCCGATAATCGCGCAGCCGGAGCGACGCCAGTGGGCCCAGCGTCGCAGGCGCACCGCGCTGCACTCCCTCCTGCCCTGTACCCGTGGTGCTCGTCGCGCTCCCTCCTCGACGCGCCTCTCCAGCGGGCGGCCCCCCGGCCCCCAATGCTGGGAAAGATTCTCTTCCGACTCTCGATGCCTGGGGGTGAGCTGCACCCGCCCGCCACTGCTCGGAGGCCGCCCAGCCTGCCCCGGTGCTCTGACGTTCTCCCCGACCCCCAGGGCTGGGGCAGGCCCCTCGGCGCCCGACGCCGGGCACAGCCCCGCTCCCTCCCCATCGCGCTGGGTGGAAGGGCCCACGACCCGCGATGCCGGGAGGTGGAATGACCCGGCGGCCGGCCATGGCCTGCGGGGACGGTGGCGCTCGATCCGGCTGGCCGGGGTTGAACGGGGCCAGGTGGCCGGGCCACGGGGTGACGGCGCGACGTGATTGCCTCCGCTCGGCGCCCGCTTAAGCATACTCGACGGCACGCGCGGGGCGCTGTTCGGAGGGACAGTTTCGGGCGGGCGTGTGTCGTGTAGAATCGGCAAGACAGCCCGCCGGCCGCCGGCCAGGCGCGTGGAGGATGCCCATGGCAGACTTTCCCCTCTCCCCGGAGCGCGCTGCCGCCCTCGTCGACGCGACGATCGCGCGCATCGGCCCGCTCGACGAGCGCGCGATGGCGGAGGCGCGCCGGCGCGAGGATGAGCTGACCAAGCCGGCCGGTAGCCTCGGCCGCCTCGAGGAGATCGCGGTCCAGGTCGCGGGGATCACCGGCCGGCCGAGGCCGCGCCCGGCGCCCGCCACCGGGGTCGTGATGGCGGCCGACCACGGCGTGGCGGCGGAGGGCGTCAGCGCTTATCCACGCGAGGTCACAGCGCAGATGGTCGCCAACTTCCTGCAGGGCGGGGCGGCGATCAACGTGCTGGCACGTCAGCAGGGGGCGCGCGTGGTGGTGGTCGATATCGGCGTGGCGGCCGATCTGGCACCACACCCGGGCCTGGTGGCGCGCAAGATCGCGCGCGGCACGCGCAACCTCCGAAATGAGCCGGCCATGAGCGAGGCGGAGGCGCTCGCGGCGCTGGCGGTCGGCGTCGAGGTTGCCGCAGAGGAGGTCGCGCGCGGGGTCGGGCTGCTTGCGACCGGCGACATGGGGATCGGCAACACGACGGCGGCGTCCGCGCTCACGGCGGTCTTCACGGGTCGTCCCCCGGCCGAGGTCACCGGGCGGGGCACCGGGATCGACGACGCACGCCTGCGGCGCAAGGTCGAGGTGATCGAGGCGGCACTGGCGCGCCACCGGCCGGATCCTGTCAGGCCGCTGGCGGCGCTGGCAGCGGTCGGCGGGCTGGAGATCGCGGGTCTGGTCGGTCTCAGCCTGGGTGGCGCCGCGGCACGGGTGCCGGTGATCGTGGATGGCTTCATCGCGGGGGCGGCGGCGTTGGTGGCGACCGCCCTCTGCCCGGCGGTGGGCGACTACCTCATTGCCGCGCACCGCTCGGCCGAGCCCGGGCACCGCGCTCAGCTCGACGCGCTCGGGCTCGTGCCGCTGCTCGATCTGCGATTGCGCCTCGGCGAGGGGACGGGCGCCGCGCTGGCGATCGGCATCGTCGAGGCGGCGCTGCGCACGCTCGACGAGATGACCACGTTCGCCGAGGGCCACGTGAGCCGCTCGACCGAGCGGGAGCCCGAACGCTGAGATGCGGCCGGCACTACCCGCTACCCAGCCCCGGGACGACGCGGCGACTGTCGATGGGGTGCCGACCGGGCTCCTCACGGGCCTGCTGGCGGCGCTCGGCTTCCTCACCGCGGTCCCGCTGCCGCGGCTCGGCCGCCAGACGCCGGGCCGCGCGTCGCTCGGACGCTCGGTCGCGTGGTTTCCGCTCGTGGGCGCGCTGCTGGGCGCGGTGGTGGCGCTGGCCGACGCCGGGCTGCGCCTCGGGCTCCCCCACGGGCTGGCGGTGGCGCTCCTGCTGGGGCTGACCGCCCTGCTCACCGGCGGGCTCCACTGGGACGGCCTAATGGACGCCTGCGATGGCCTGTTCTCGGGCGGGGACGCCGAGCGGCGCCTGGCGATCATGCGCGACAGCCGCATCGGCGCGTTCGGCGCCCTAGGGCTGGCCTGCGCCCTGCTGATCGAGTGGAACGCGCTGGTGGCGCTGCCCGCGCCGGGCCGTGCCGGCTGGCTCGTCGTCGCGTTCGTCGTCTCGCGCTGGGTGCTCGCCTGGCTGCTCGTGGCGTTCCGCTACGCGCGGCCGGCCGGGCTCGGCACAGCGTTCGGTAGCGCGGGCAGGGTGGAGCTCGTCGTGGCGAGCGGGGTGGCTGCGGCCGGGTGTGCGCTGCTGGCGGGTGCGGCCGGCCTGCTGGCGCTCGGGCTGGGGTGGCTGCTGGCAAGTGCGCTCGCCTGGCTCGCCTGCCGGCGGGTCGGGGGGCTCACCGGCGACCTTTACGGCGCGACCGCCCAGCTCGTCGAAATCGCGGTGCTCGTCATCGGCGTGCGGCTCAGCGAGGGGATCGGCTGATGAGCGGGTCGGGGAACCCGCGCACCTACCTGGTGGGAGCGGATCGCGCACCGGCCGCGGCGGGGCGCCGACCGGGTTCGGCGCCGGCCACCACGCCCGGGGGACACACGCCATGGGGGGCGCGGGTGATGCGGTCGGACCGCGCCGTCGTGCTGCTCGGGGCGCTCGCGCTGGATCTGGCGTTCGGCGAGCCGCCGGCCGCCTGCCACCCGGTCGTCTGGATCGGCCGGGCGACCGGGGCGCTCGAGCATCGGGCGCCCGGGAGCGCCGTGGTCTGCGGTCCGTGGCCCACATTCGCCTGGGGCGCCCTGACCACGGCGGTCGTGGTCGGTGCCGCCTGGCTCGGCGCCCGGCAGGCGGAGGCGCTGGCGGAGCGGCTGCCGGCGGCTCCGCGTTGGCTGCTCGCCGCCTGGCTGCTCAAGACCACCCTCTCGCTGCGGACGCTGCTCGACGCGGCCGAGCGGGTGCGTCGCGCGCTGGCGCGGGGCGACCTGGCCGGGGCGCGCGCCGGGCTGCGCTGGCTGGTCAGCCGCGAGACGGACGATCTGCCGCCGCCGCTCCTGGCCGCCGCGGCGATCGAGTCGGTCGCCGAGAACCTCAGCGATTCGCTGGTCGCGCCGCTCCTGGCCTACGCCCTCGGCGGCCTGCCCGGCGCCTTCGCCTACCGCGCCGCCAACACGCTCGATGCCATGCTCGGCTATCGCGGCCGCTACGAATGGCTGGGCAAGGTTCCCGCCCGCCTCGACGACGCGCTCAACCTGCTGCCGGCGCGGCTCACGGCCGGCCTGCTTGCCCTCGCCGCCGGAGCGTGCGGCCTGGACGGACGCGCGGCCGCGCGGATCGCCCGGCGCGACGGCCCGCGCACGCCGAGCCCGAACGCGGGCTGGCCGATGGCGGCCATGGCCGGCGCACTCGGGCTCGAGCTCGAAAAGCGGGGGCATTATGTGCTCGGCCAGGGTGGGCGGCTCCCGTCCGCCGGCGACATCCGCCGCGCCGAGGGAATCGCGCTCGGGGCCGCCGGCCTGGCGACGCTCCTGGCGCTGGCGCTGGCCCGCC
>JBHOQZ010000661.1:0-3949 GCA_042408635.1 Chloroflexota bacterium | reverse complement strand
GGCGGGCGCGCGGTGCCGCGCGCCGTGAGGGAGTGAATGATCCCCATCTCGGATGATCCGGGCCGGGCTCGGATCTTTCCGTTCGTCAACATCGCCCTGATCCTCGCCAACATCGCGGTCTTCGTCTACATGGTCACGCTGCCCGAGGGGCGGTTCGAGGCGTTCGTCGACCGCTACGCGCTCATCCCGGCGGAGCTGGTACGCAACCCCACCTCGCCAAGCGAGCTGCTGGCGGTCCTGACCGCGATGTTCATGCACGGTGGCCTGCTCCACATCGCGTCGAACATGCTCTACCTGTTCATCTTCGGGGACAACGTGGAAGACGCGATGGGGCATTTCGGCTACCTCGTGTTCTACGTCCTCTGCGGCATCATCGCCTCGGTCGCGCAAATCCTGGTCAATCCCGGCTCGTCGGTGCCCAACGTGGGCGCCAGCGGCGCCATCGCCGGGGTGCTCGGCGCCTACCTCATCCTCTTCCCGAATTCGGGGGTGCGCACGCTCATCCTGCTGCCGTTCTTCCCCTTCATCCTGTGGCCGCGGATCGCGGCGATCGTCGTGATCGGCCTCTGGGCGATCGGCAACATCATCGCCGGCTTCCAGACGTTCGGCATGCCGAGCGAGCTGGCGCAGGACGTGGGCGGGGTCGCCTACTTCGCGCACATCGGCGGCTTCATCGCGGGCCTCCTGTTCGCCCGCCCCTTCGCCCGCCACCTCGACGAGGCGCGCAGCAAGATCCCGGTCTGGGTGCAGCGCGCCCGCTCCCCCTACCCCTGACCCCGGTCGGAATTGCGCTTGCTCGCCTGGAGCGGCATCGTGTGGATGGGGGCGGTGGCACGCCCCTGGCGCGAGCGAGGCCGGGTCGCTCCTCGCTGATTCGGGCAAGTTGGGGCGATGCGGGCTGGCGAGCCTCGAGGAGGTGCGATCGGCGGTCGAGCCGGATCAGTTGCCATCCGCCCTGCAGATCGAGTCACTCGGGGATCCCGCACTCTGCCTGCGCGCGCCGCTGCGGGCTGAGGTAATGCTTGACGACGGTTACGTCAGCCTGTGGCAGCCCCGATCTCGAGGAGATCGGCTTCGGGGGAAACCCTGAACGCTGCCATCGAGGACCTGCGACAAGCGGTGATCGCCCTCTACTGGTCGCGCCGGGCCGACGAGGACCGCCTCGGTCTGGCCCTCCAGACCACCCGGCGGAAGCTGCTGGACCTGGTGGATGAGCGCCCTGTTGCGGATCGTCAGCCGAAGTCGGCGGTGACAGGCAGGTGGTCGGAGCCGCGGCAGACGTCGGGGTGGTTGACCGGTTCACAGGCGACGGCGCGACGCGCGAGCTGGGGTGAGGCGAAGACGAAATCGATCCGCGCCAGCGGCCAGGGCACCGGCCAGGTGTAGCCCAGCGCGCGCGGCCCGACCCGGCCGCAGTCGAGTCGGTGGAGCGGCCGCAGCGGGCGCAGCGCCGCGACCAGTGCCCGTGCCCAGGCCTCCCCTCCGCCGCGCGTTACCTCCGGCGTAGCCTGATCAGGCTCGCACGCGGTGTCGCGGCCGGTCGTCTCGGCTCGGCCCGCGTGGACCGGCCGCGGGTGGCAGGCGGCCGGGTTGTCCACCAGCAGATCGGGGTCGCGCTGGGCGGGCCGGAGCGGGTGGAGGTGGCGGAAGACGTCGACCCACCCCGCCTTAAGCAGCATGCCGACCATCTCCCGCGGGATCTCGGCCTCGATCAGCAGCCGCATCAGGGGGCGGCAGCCCCGGATCTGCGCGGCGACCAGGATCGCCCGGTTGAGGAGGTTCGGGTAGCTCGGGTAGGGTCCGTGCATGCCGCGCGGCCGCGGAATCGGGCGCAGCGGGTCGCCGGGTGCGCGGGCGTTGCAGTCCGCCAGGATCAGGTCGGCCCCCGCGCTCAGGCGCAGCACCTCCGCCAACTCGGCCCGGCGCCAGGCCGGGGCACCGAGCCGGTGCCAGGGGTAGGCCGCCAGGTGGGTTGCGACCACGCTCAGGTCGCCCCTGTCGGGCAGGTGGATGCGGGCGCGCGCGAGCGACTTCGCCAGGCGGCCCGGCGCGGGGTCGATCGGCTCGGGCTCCAGTGGGTGGGGGGAGAGGAGCGCCACGCCGAACCCGGTCGCGCTGTGGCCGACGTGGATCTGCATCCCCCAGCGCCGGGCCAGACCACGGATTGCCGCCGGGTCGGTCGCCTCCTGAACCGCGAGCACGTCGGGCCGGCAGGCCTCGACGATGCGGGCAATCGTCTCGGTGCGGCCGCGCCCGCTTACCAGCAGGTTGTAGGTCATCGCCCGGAAGCCGGGCGACGCGAAAGCGTCGCTGCCGATGGCTACTCTTCCTCGATCCAGTACTTGTGGACCTCCTGGAAGAGCCAGGCGGGGTTGGTGGCGCGCTCGGGCATACCCTTGATGCGGCGGTTGAATTGGAAGGCGTTCTCCCAGAACATCACGAAGAGGAAGGGCACCTCCTCGGCCACCAGTTTCTGCAGATCGCTGTAGATCTTGCGGCGGCGCTCGGGATCGGTCTCGGCGGCGCCGGCATCGAGCAGGCGGTCGGCCTCGGGGTTGCTCCACTGGGGGAAGTTGTTGACCGCGCCGCTCTTGAGCCCGTCGCGCGCGTCGGGATCGCCGCCGTCGCCGCCGTAGTAGGTGTTCCAGACGCCGAGCTCGTACTCGCCCTTGCGGCCGGCGGTGATGCCCACGCCGACCTCCATCTCGCGCAAGCGCATGTCGATGCCCACGTCGCGGAAGTAGTGCTGGACGATCTCGGCCTCGCTGCGGCGGAGGGCGTCACCCGTGAAGACGATGCAGTTGATCTGGAACTTCTCGCCGTTCGCGTTGGTCAGGACGCCGTCGGCACCGGGTGTCCAGCCGGCCTCGCGCAGCAGCGCCCGCGCCCGGTCGGGATCGTAGGGGTACTGCTTCACATCGGGCTCGTACCAGTAGGTGAGCGCGGGCGAGAGGTTGCTGGTGGCTTTGACGGCCAGCCCCTTCATCAGATCGTTGACGAGGGCATCGCGGTCCATCGCGTAGAGCATCGCCTGGCGGACGCGCTTGTCGGTGAAGAGGGGGAACTTGTTGTTGAGCGGGAAATGGTTGATGACCGCGCCCGGAGCGCGGTAGGTGCGGAAGCGCGGGTCGTCCTGGAAGCGCAGGATGTCCTCGGGCGCGAGCGGCCAGGTGGTGGCATCGGCGTCGCCCGTGCGCAGCGCGACGGCGCGCACCGAGGGCTCGGGCACCACGTCCTGCCGCCAGTAGTCGATCCAGGGGCGTCCCCCCCAGTAGTCATCGTTGGCCGCCAGCAGCGTCACGCTCGCCGGCTTGAACTCCTGGAGCTTCCAGGGCCCGGTCCCCATCGGCGCCTGCTTGTACGCCGCATCGCCCACGCGCTGGTGGTAGTGCTTGGGCACGAGCAGGCGCGTGGCCGTGAGCGCCGCGAATGGGGCGTTGGGCGCCTTGAGGGCGACGACCACCGTCATCGGGTCGGGCGTGTCGACGCGCACGACGTCCGCGAACAGCGGCTGGCCGATCTGCGCGTTCTCGGGGTTCATCACCCACTCGAAGTTGTACTTCACATCCTCGGACGTGAACGGCGTGCCGTCGTGCCAGCGCACACCGGGCCGCAGGGAGAACGTCCAGGTGCGGCCGTCGGCCGAGACCTCGTAGCTCTGGGCGAGGACCGGCACGATCTGGTAGTTCTCGTCGACCTTGAGCAGCCCCTCATGGATGTTGGCGATGACGGCGCGGAAGCCCGCCTGCCGCGCATCGTCCGGGCTAAGCGCCAGCACGTCCTGGTGGCTCATCGTGACGAAAGTGCCGCCGCGCTTCGGCGCCCGCGGCGGACGTGCCGCCACCTCGGCCGGACGGCCAGCACGGGCCGATCCTGCGACGTCGCTCGCCTCGGCCGTGCCGGTGCCGCCGTGCCGCTCGGCAAGGGCCACCGCGCCCGCCGCCGCGAA
>JBHOQZ010000660.1:0-1690 GCA_042408635.1 Chloroflexota bacterium | reverse complement strand
CGCGGGCGCGTGGCCGCGGTCGGTCCCTGGGCGGCAAGCTCGCCCGCGGCCGGCGGGCTGGCCCAGCTCTTGGGGCTGAAGAGCAGGCCGCCGGACGCGACCACGGCCAGCACCGCCACCGCTATCAGCGACACCGTCGGGCACGGCAGGCGCCGACCGCGCACCGCCCGCAGGGCGAGCGGCGGGTCGCCCAGCGGCAGCACCGCCTGGTAGAGCACGCGGTGCCGCGTCAGCCACCAGAGCAAGGCGATCCCGCCGATCTGGAGCGCGGCGTTGAGCAGCGGCGGCAGGCTCGCGTGGACCGCCGCCGCCTCGTCGGGACCTGGCGCGCCGCGTGGCAGCGTGGCGAAGACCAGCTTGAGCGTGAGGAACGGGCCGCCCGCCCCGATGAAGAGGTGCGCCGCGTAGGCGTAGAGCGCCTTCTCGCCCAGCGGCCGCAGCACCGGCCCGGCCAGGTGCGCCAGCGGCACCCAGAGGCGTGTCGTTAGGCTCCAGGCGAAGGCGAAAACGAGCGCCGTGGCGAGCAGGCGCGGCAGCGGCAGCGCACTCTTGTCGAACCACTCGTCCAGCAGGATGCCGCCGTCGCGGGCCGGGGCGATCGGGTCGAGCGCGGCGCCGCCGGTGGCGTGGAGCCAGACGAGACCGGCCACCCCCACGCCGAGCGGCAGCAGCCAGCCGCCCGGCAGCGGCGGCGGGGGCAGGCGGCGCGCGAACCACTCGCCGACCCGTTGGCGGTGGAACCCGATGACGAGGCCCACCACGAACAGGATCTGCCAGGCCGCCAGGTTGAACACGGGGCTGTCGGCGACCGGCCAGGGCAGGCGCAGGCGATCCGGGAAGAGCTGGTAGGCGTACCAGAGCCCGTAGGAGACGCACAGCAGCTCCCACGTCCAGCCCCGCTGGAGCGCCCAGAGCATGAGGGGCGTCAGCGCGAGCAGGAAGGTGTAGAGCAGCATCACGTCGACCAGGTAGAACGTGCGGTGGGCGGTGACCACGCTCAGCACGAAGTCGACCCAGCCGCCGGAAGCGAAGTCGGGCGCCCAGGCGAGCCCCAGCAGCGCCGAGACGGCCGCGAAGCCGAGCGCCAGCCAGACCGAGAGCGTGTAGAGCGTCCAGGCGCGCTTGAGTGCCTTGACAGTGGCCGCGCGCAGCCCGCCCCGCGCCAGCTCGCCCTTGTAGACGAGCCCGACCATGAGGCCCGAGATGAAGACGAACCCCTCGGCCGCCGAGACGAAGAAGCGGTTGCCCCCGGTGAGGAGATAGAGCGGCGACTCGCCGCCGATGTGGTCGACCACCATGGCGAAGACGGCGAAGCCGCGCAGGAAGTCGATGCGCAGGTCGCGCTTGCCAGGCACGGCATAGCCCCACTGGCGGATCGCGGTCAGCCAGTCGGTCAGCGAGGCCGTCGGGCGGGCGGTATGGATCTTGACGCCCACGTCGTCATCCGTTCTGCGAGCGCGGCTGAGGCGCCCGGGTGATCGCGGTCGAGCCGGCCGGGGCGATGCCGTGTACCGGGCCACGCCCCCTGTTACTATGCTACCCCACGCGGGGCAAGGAACGAAATCGTGGCGTGCGGCGGCCGGCTCGCCGGGCGCAACTGGGCACGCAGCGTGCCACGCTGCGCAGGAGGTAGGGCAGGCATGGCAGAGTGGCGCTTCGATCTGGTGCCGGCGCCGGAGGCCGGCACGAA
>JBHOQZ010000655.1:0-4557 GCA_042408635.1 Chloroflexota bacterium | reverse complement strand
CGCGGGCTGCCGCTGTTCGTCGGCGGCGCGGTCGGCTTCCTCGGCTGGGACGTCGTGCGGTTCTTCGAGCGGCTGCCCGCGCCCGAGCGCGACACCCTGGGGCTGCCCGACAGCAGCTTCATGCTGATCGACACGCTGATCGCTTTCGACCACGTCCAGCGTCGGATGAAGCTGATCGCGCTGGCCGACGTCTCGGGGGGCAACCCGGCGGCGGCCTACGCGGCGGCGGTCGAGCGGATCGAGGCGCTGGCGGCACGGCTGCGCCCCATCCGCTTGCGCGGGTACCCGGCCGGGGGGGGCGACGGGCCGCCCGAGCCGTCCGACCAGTACGCAGCGGGCGGGGGGGCCACCGAGGCCGAACGGCACACCGTCACCACCAGCACCATGACGCAGGCGGAGTTCGAGGCGGGCGTGCGCCGGGCGAAGGAGTACATCGCGGCCGGCGACGCCTTCCAGATCGTGCTCTCGCAGCGGCGCGAGCGCCGCACCTCCGCCGACCCGCTCACCGTCTACCGGGCGCTGCGGATGATCAATCCGTCGCCCTACATGTTCTTCCTCGACTTCGGCCCCTATCAGCTCGTGGGCTCCTCGCCCGAGATGCAGGTGCGCCTCGTGGCCGACGACTCGGGAGCGTCGGGGAAGCGCCTGGCCGAGATGCGCCCGATCGCCGGGACGCGCCCGCGCGGGGAGGACCACGCGGCCGACGACGCGCTCGCCGAGGAGCTGCTGAGCGACATCAAGGAACGGGCCGAGCACGTGATGCTGGTCGACCTCGCCCGCAACGACCTCGGCCGCGTCTGCACCTACGGCACGGTGCGCGTGCCCACGCTGATGACAGTCGAGCGCTACTCGCACGTGATGCACATCGTCTCGGCGGTGACCGGGGAGCTGGCGCCGGGCCGCGACGCCTTCGACCTGGTGCGCGCCACCTTCCCGGCCGGCACGCTCTCGGGCGCGCCCAAGATCCGGGCGATGGAGATCATCAACGAGCTCGAGGGGCTCAAGCGCGGCCCCTACGGCGGCGTGGTCGGCTACTTCGGCTTCGACGGGACGATGGACACCTGCATCACGATCCGCACGGTGGTCATGAAGGATGGCGTCGCCTCGATGCAGGCGGGCGGCGGCATCGTGGCCGACTCGGACCCGACCGCCGAGTACCACGAGTCGCTCAACAAGCTCAAGGCGGTCGAGCGCGCCATCGAGCTCGCCGAGAACGGGATCGAGTGAGGCGGGGGAGAGGAGCACCATGCCGGTTCTGGTCATCGACAACTACGACTCGTTCACCTACAACCTCGTCCAGTTCCTCGGGGAGCTGGGCGCCGAGCTGATCGTGCGCCGCCACGACGCGATCACGGTCGAGGAGGCGCGGGCGCTGCGCCCGGGCCACATCGTCATCTCGCCCGGCCCCGGGCGGCCTGAGGACGCGGGGGTCTCGCGCGCGCTCATCCGCGCGCTCTACCGCGAGGTGCCGATCCTGGGCGTCTGCCTCGGCCACCAGTGCATCGGCGACGTCTTCGGCCTGGAGGTCACGCGCGGGCGCTCGCCGATGCACGGCAAGACCTCCGAGGTCTACCACGACGGCCGCACGATCTTCCGCGACCTGCCCAGCCCCTTCATCGCCACCCGCTACCACTCGCTGATCGTCCGGCGGCCGGACGCCGCCTGCGAGCTGGAGGTCTCGGCCGAGACGGCCGACGGGGTGGTGATGGGGCTGCGCCACCGCCGCTACCCCCTCGAGGGCGTGCAGTTCCACCCCGAGTCGATCCTGACCGGCGAGGGCAAGCGCCTGCTGCGCAACTTCCTCGACCTGCGCGTCGAGGTGAGCCCGCTTGACCGCGTCCGGGACGCGGCGGTGCCGGCGGCCGCGGTGGGTGCGGCCGGGCACCCGCCGCAGGCGGGCGGCGCAGGCTGAGGGCGGGAGGAGAAGAAGCCATGAGCGCCACGATCCAGCACAACCCCGGCCTAGGGGAGCGGGACGACGACACCCCGCCCCCGCCGCCCATCATCACGATCCGCGAGGCGATCGCGCGGCTGGCCGAGGGTCAGCACCTGACGGCCGAGGAGGCCGAGGCGGTGATGGGCGAGATTATGCGCGGGGACGCCACCCCGGCGCAGATCAGCGCCTACATCACCGCGCTGCGGATCAAGGGCGAGACGGTCGAGGAGGTGGCCGGCTCGGCCCGGGCGATGCGCGCCACCGCCGTGCCGGTGCGCCCGAAGACCGAGCACCTGCTCGACACCTGCGGCACCGGCGGCGACGGCTCGAACACGTTCAACATCTCGACCACGGTCGCCTTCGTGGCGGCCGGCGCCGGCCTGGCGGTCGCCAAGCACGGCAACCGCGCCATGTCGAGCCGCGCCGGCAGCGCCGACGTGCTCCAGGCGCTGGGCGTGAAGCTGGAACTCACGCCGGAGCAGGTGGCGCGCTGCATCGACGAGGTCGGCTTCGGCTTCCTGTTCGCGCCCGCGCTCCACCCGGCGATGCGCCACGCCATCGGACCACGGCGCGAGATCGGCATCCGCACGATCTTCAACATCCTGGGGCCGCTCTCGAACCCGGCCGGCGCCGAGATGCAGGTGCTCGGGGTGTTCGCACCGCACCTGACCGAGTTGATGGCCGCCGTGCTGGCCGACCTCGGCTCGCGCGCTGCCTACGTCGTCCACGGCGCGGGCGGGCTCGACGAGCTCGCGATCGCGGGCCCGAGCCGAATCAGCTACCTCCAGGACGGCGAGATCCGCACCGAGCTGCTCGACCCGCTCGAACTGGGGATCGCGCGTGCACCGGCCGCGGCGCTGCTGGGCGGCACCGCCGAGGAGAACGCCGCCATCACCCGCGCCGTGCTGGGCGGGGAGCGCGGCCCGCGCCGCGACGTCGTCCTGCTCAACGCCGCCGCCGCGCTGGTCGCCGGGGGCGCCGCCGCCGACTTCCGGGAGGGGCTGGCGCTGGCCGCCGACACGATCGACAGCGGCCGCGCGCTGGCGCGGCTCGACGCGCTGGTCGAGCTGTCGCGCAGCCTGTGACGGAGTCGGGTCTCGCGACCACTCGGGTTGTCGCCAGTCGGGCTTTCGCCCGAGAGACAGCGGGTGGACTAGAGCCGGTGGACTAGGGCGGGGAGATCAGCAGGGGGATCGGGAGGTCGTGACGATGATCGAGGCGGGCACCTTTCTGGAGCGGATCGTCGACTCGGTGCGCGAGACCGTGGCGCAGCGCCAGGCGGCGGAGGCGCTGGCGGCCGTGCGCGCCCGCGCCGAGGCTCAGCCGCCCCCGCGCGACTTCCTGGCCGCGGTGCGCCGCTATCCCGAAGGCGCGACCGGGGGGGCAGCCGGTGAGCCGGAGACGCCGATCCGCGCCATCGCCGAGATCAAGCGCGTGTCGCCCTCGAAGGGGCCGCTCCGGCCGGACCTGAGCCCGGCCGAGGTCGCCCGGCTCTACCGAGAGGGGGGCGCCGCCGCCATCTCGGTGCTGACGGAGGAGCGCTTCTTCCAGGGGAGCCTGGCGGACATGATGGAGGCGCGGGCGGCCAGCGGCCTGCCGACGCTGCGCAAGGAGTTCACCCTCGACGAGTACCAGGTCTACGAGGCACGCGCCTGCGGCGCCGACGCGGTGCTCCTGATCGTGGCGATGCTCGACGACGCCCGCCTGCGCGACCTCCACGCCGCCATCACCGGGCTCGGGATGACGGCGCTGGTCGAGGCCTACCACGAGCGCGAGGTCGAGCGGGCGGTCGCGGTCGGGGCGCGGCTGATCGGCATTAACAACCGCGACCTGCACACCTTCCGCGTCGACACCGACAACGCGCTGCGGCTGCGCCCGCTGATCCCGCCCGGCGTGGTCGCGGCGGCGCTCAGCGGCATCAACAGCCGCGCCGACGTCGAGCGGGTGGCGGGCCCGATCGCCGGCGGCCCCGGCTACGACGCCATTCTGGTCGGCGAAGCCGTTGTGCGCAGCGCCGACCCGGTCGCCAAGCTGCGCGAGCTGCTGGGCCCCGCTGCCCGCTAGCGACTGGGGTGCTGGGTCACACCCAGCCAACGGGGCAGGGCGCGCGAGCTGCCGGGTACCGCCTGCTCGCCACAGAGGACCTGGCGGACCGCGTGGTGGATCGGAAGGGGGGAACCGGGCCGGTGGAGAGCATGGCGATCCGGGTCAAGATCTGTGGCATCACCTGCGCCGAGGACGCGGCGGCGGCGGTGGCGGCGGGCGCCGACGCGCTCGGCTTCATCTTCTACCCGCCCAGCCCACGCGCTGTGACGCCCGAGGCGGCGCAGCGCATCATCGCCGCGCTGCCGCCGTTCGTCAGCGCCGTCGGCGTCTTCGTGGACGAGCCGGTCGAGCAGGTCCGTCGGCTCTGCGCCGAGGTCGGCCTCCACTACGCGCAGCTCCACGGCGCCGAGCCCGTCGACGCCTGCCGGGCGCTCGGCGGCCGCGCCATCAAGGCGCTGCGCGTCGCCAGCCCCCCGCGGGTACCCGCTTGCGGGTGCGGCCCCCGCCACCCAGCCCCCCGGCCCCCAATCCTGGGAGGTGAGGGAGGGCGTCTCCGCTCGACGGTGCCGGTGGAG
>JBHOQZ010000651.1:0-2636 GCA_042408635.1 Chloroflexota bacterium | reverse complement strand
GGCGGGGCGGCAGGACGAGGTCGTAGAGGCGGCGCAGCACCGCCACGATCGTCTCGGCGGCGCGCTCGATCTCAGCGGGAGTGTTGGTGCTGCCGGTGGTGAGGCGGAGACTGCCGTGGGCGAGCTCCGCGGGCACGCCGATGGCGGTGAGCACGGGCGAGGGCTCGAGCGAGGCCGAGGCGCAGGCCGAGCCGCTCGAGGCCGCGATGCCGGCCCGGTCGAGCGCCTGCACGATCATCTCGCCGTCGAGGTGGGGCAGGCAGAAGGCGGCGTTGTTCGGCAGCCGTTCGATCGGGTGCCCGACCAGCACCGCGTCCGGTAGCCCGCTCAGGATCCGCTCGCGCAGGTGCACCGTGAGTGCGGCGTCGCGCCGCCGGTTCACGTCCCGCTCGGCTTGCGCCAGCGCCAGCGCCGTCGCCAGGCCGACCGCGCCCGCCACGTTCTCCGTCCCGGCGCGGCGGCCGCGCTCATGGGGACCGCCGAACTGCTGCGGCGCGAAGGCACGGCCGCGCCGCAGGTAGAGGGCGCCCGCGCCCTTGGGGCCGTGGAACTTGTGCGCCGAGAGCGAGAGCAGATCGACGCCGAGCCGCTCGACGTCGAGGTCGAGGTAGCCGGCCGCCACCGCCGTGTCGGTGTGGACGAGGATCGAGGCATCGCGTGCCTTGACTGCCCGCGCGATCTCGGCCACCGGCTGCACGGTGCCGATCTCGTTGCTGGCGAGCAGCACGCTCACCAGCGCCGTGTCGTCGCGCAGCGCCGCTGCCACGTCCGCCGGGTCGACCCGGCCGTGCCGGTCGACGGGCACGACCGTCAGCTCGAAGCCGCGCCGTGCGAGCGCACGGGCGGTGTCCATCACCGCCAAGTGCTCGATCGCCGAGATGACGAGGTGCCGGCCGCGCGTCCCCTTCGCTTCGAGCGCACCGCGCAGCGCCAGGTTGACGCTCTCGGTGCCGCCGCTGGTGAAGATCACCTCCGGCGGTCGGCAGCCGAGCACACCCGCCACCGTCTCGCGGGCAGCGTCGAGCGCGCGCCGCGCCTCGCGCGCCAGCGCGTAGAGACTGGAGGGGTTGCCGAAGCGCTCGGCGAAAAACGGCCACATCGCCTCGGCGACTTCTGGCCGGACGGGCGTCGTGGCCGCGTGGTCGAGGTAGATGGGGCGGTTCGCGTCCATGGGCCCATCATACCAAGCGGCCACCGACGCCGGAAAAAGGAGACCGCCGGGGTGCGCCTGCCTCGCGCCCCGGCGGCATCGGAAGGGAAGGGGAGGTTGGTATGGCTCCTGCTTGTGACGCCTCTACCATACCGCGCCGCGGCGGGGGTGTCTGTCAGGGCCATGACACTCAGTCCCGTCGCCCCACCGAGTAGCCCCAGCGGCCAGGAGCCAAGCCCGTGCGAGGCTGAATCCCCGCGCTCAACCTGCGAAGTCCTGCCCGCCCCAGGGTACCCGGAGCGGGCTGAGCCGCGCTTCGATCTAGCCCCCGAAGGGGGCTTGGCAGTCTAAGCTCGGTTGCTATGGAGCTTGCGGAACTGAGGCAGGGATGCGGTCGGTGGGCTGAAGCGCGGCGGGTGGCGACGCGTTCGCCGCGTCCGCCCGGCCGCCCAGGGTGATGGAGGTTGCCGAATTAGCGCGGGGGTACGGTCGGCGGGCTGCAGCCCAAGCCGGGACGCGGTCGGCGCGTCCCGGCTTGGGCCGGCCCCCGTCCGCCCTTCGCTCCTGCCTGGGCTGGCCGACGGCATTGCCCGTCCCAGCCCCCGGAGGGGGCTTCGTAAACTCAGCCCGGGGGTGAACCCCCGGGCGACTGGGCGGACGCGGCGGGCGCGTCGCTTCGCCCCGGCTTTAGCCGGCCTCGTCCTGCCTTCGCGCCGGCTTCAGCCGGCCGATCACATCCCCGCGTCCATTCTGCAACCTCCATCACCCACGGGCGGCCGAGCGGCCGCGGCGAACACGTCCCTCGCGCGGGCTTCAGCCGACCGTACTCCCGCGTGCATTCGGCATCTTCCATCACGATTAGGCGACCCGGCGGGCAGGCGCTCCCTCTGGCGCAGGGGCGGGCGGGGCCAACCCGGTCTGTAACGCGCCGAGTGCGCCGCGTACAATGAAACGAGCGGCCCCTGACCGGGGTACGCCGTGGTCAGACACCGACGTCTGCCCCCGGAGGTTGAAGCGATGGTAGACCTGTTCCGCCGCCGCCCCCGGCCCGTCTACGACCCGGCGCGCGTGCCGCCGGGCCAGACCGTCACCGAGAAGTGGCCCGTGCTCCACTACGGCTCGGTGCCGCGCGTCGACCTGAATCGCTGGCGGTTTCGCGTCTTCGGCCGGGTCGAGAACCCCTTCGAGCTGACCTGGGACGAGTTCTCAGCGCTCCCGCAGACGACGATCAAGTCGGATGTCCACTGCGTCACCGCCTGGAGCAAGCTCGACAACGAGTGGACCGGCGTCCACGTCCGGGAAATCCTGAACCGCGTCAGGCGGCAGCCCGGCGCCGACTGGGTGATGGTCCACGCCGAGAACGGCTACACCACGAACATTCCATTGGCCGACCTTGATCGCGACGACGTGCTGTTCGCTCACAGCCACAACGGGCAGCCGCTCACACCCGAGCACGGGGCGCCGCTGCGCCTGGTCGTGCCGCACC
>JBHOQZ010000647.1:0-17770 GCA_042408635.1 Chloroflexota bacterium | reverse complement strand
CGCGGGGTCGTTGAGCGCGGCCGTGATGTAGAACGCATCGCGCAGCCACATGCCGTCGCGGTAAAGCGGGCTGGGGTGGATCACGGCCCGCTGGCGGTCGACGTTCATCTCCGCGATCGAGCGGGCGAGCGCGTGCAGCCGTTCCGATACCGTCTGGTTGTTGGCGCTGGCCGCGGCGGGGCCGAGCGAGCCGAGGACGAGCCCGGCGCAGCAGAGCAGCGCCAGGCAGAGGTGGGCGCGCAGGCGCAGACCGGAGAGGGCGCGGGCGCGGGCGTGCCCCCCGCCCGCGTGCTGGAGGGCGGTGACGGTCCGGCGGAGAGGGTTGGCGGTGCGCACGGGCCGTGCCTCAGCCGATCTTCAGCCGCCGATAGCTCTCGGCGTACTCGAACCCGGTGCCCTGGGCGCGGTCCCGCAACCGCTGCTTGATCATCTCGACGAACTCGGGACCGCGCTGGCCGACCTGGCTGCGGTGGCACAGCAGCGCCTCGACCTTCAGGTCGACCGTCTCGGTCACGTCCTCGTAGTGGTCGGCGCCCTCCCAGGTCACCACCCAGGCTTCCTTGACCTTGTGCGGCTCGAGCCCCTGCTCGAGCAGATCGGGGAAGACCCAGCGATCGCGCGCCGAGGGGTAGATCGCGGCCAGCGTCGCCTCACCGCAGGCGATGTGGTCGGGGTGGTTGGCGAAGATCGAGCCGGTCGCCCAGAAGCGCGACGGGTGCTGGCAGATCACGACGTCCGGCTTGTAGCGCCGGATTTCGGCCACGATCGCTCGGCGCAGGTCGAGCGTTGGCTGGAGTACCCCATCCTCGAAGCCGAGGGGAACCACCTCCCTCACGCCGAGCACGCGCGCGGCGTCCCGCTGCTCCGCCAGCCTGATTTCGCTGATCTGCCGCGGCGTCACGTTCGGGTCGCTGGTACCCTTGCCGCCATCGGTGACCAGCACGTACACGACCTCGGTGCCCTGCCGCGCCCACTTCGCCACGGTAGCGGCGCACCCGAACTCCGCGTCGTCGGGGTGGGCGAACACCACCATCGCCCGCTCGAAGCGCTCCGGATTTTCCATCAACGCTACTACTACTCCTTGCCGGGCGCGCCGCTGCGGCACGCCGCATGATCTTACATCACAATCGTGTACCCGCCGTCGGCGACGATCACCTGCCCGCAAATCCAGCGGGCCTCCTCGCGGCAGAGGAGCGCCACCACGTCGGCGATGTCCTCCGGCCGTCCTGCCCGGCCGAGGGGGGTCCGCGCGGCCGCCGCCGCCAGCAGCTCGTCGCGGTTCGGGAACTGTTCGAGCGCGTCGGTCTCGATGACGCCGCCCGAGACGGCGTTGACCAGGATACCGCGCGGTGCTAGCTCGACCGCCAGGTAGCGCGTCAACGTCTCCAGCACCGCCTTGGCCGAGCCCACCGCCGCGTAGTTGGGCATCACCCGCGCCCAGCCCGGGCTCGAGATCCCGATGATCCGCGCGCCGGGGCGTCCCTCGAGGTGCGCCACCGCCGCCTGAGCGAGCGTGAGGAGCGAGCGGCCCATCGCATCGAGCGTGCGGTGCCAACCCTTCGCGTCGAGATCGAGTGCCGGCCGCATCACCCCGAAGGCGGCGTTGGCAACGACGATGTTGAGGCCGCCGAGCGCGTCGACGCTCTCCCGCACGATCCGCGCCACCGCCACGTCGTCGCTCACGTCGCCGCGCACGACCGCTGCCCGCCGGCCCAGCGCCCGCACGGCCTCGGCCACTGCTTCGGCCGCCGAGCGCCGGCGCAGGTAGCCGACCGCGACGTCGGCGCCGTCGCGCGCCAGCTTGAGCGCGATCGCTCGGCCGATGCCACGCGAGCCGCCCGTCACCAGGGCCGCGCGCCCGTGGAGCGGCGCCGACCACTCGGCCGGGCCCACCGCAGCCGTCAACCTGTCACCCTCCCCGGGCCCGCCGCGCGGCGCGCCGGCCCGTGTCATCCCCGGCGTCGAACTGCGAAGCCGGGCGCCCCTCGCAAGTCCGGCGGCATTCTACGAGCGTTTGTTTACCTCGTCAACGCACGTGCCGCCCTTCATGCTCGGAAGCCTGGTTGATCACCACGCGTGGCGGGGTGGCTCCGGTCCGGTGCGCGACCTCGAGGGCCGTACCGACTATCATCAGCCCAAGGGTGCAAGCACGGACGATGAACCGGGCGGACCGGGGAGTGCGACGCGCGGGCAGCGGCGCGCGACGCGGGAGGGGAGTGAGCGGTGAGCAACGAGCCGCCCCGCTTCGTGGCCGACGGCAACGTCGGCCGGCTCGCGCGACGGCTGCGCATGCTCGGGTTCGATGCGCGCTTCGAGCACCCGGTCGACGACGGCGTACTCGTCGAGATCGCCCGGGCGGAGGGGCGGATCCTGCTGACCCGCGACACGCGCATCTTCGAGCGGCGGCCGATCGCCTCCGGCGAGGTGCAGGCGCTCTACGTGCGCGACGATCGCGTTGCCTGCCAGCTCGAACAGGTTGCCCGCGAGCTCGGGCTCGCCCGCCACTTCGCGCCGTTCAGCCGCTGCATCGAGTGCAACACGCCGCTGCGACCAGCCGAGCCCGAGGAGATTGCGCAGGCCCCGCCCTATGTGCGCGCCACCCAGACCGAGTTTCGCCGCTGCCCCGGCTGCGGTCGCCTCTACTGGGGTGGCACCCATCGGGACGCCATGGCGCGCGTCATCGAGCGGCTCGCTCGAGGCTGAACCGGTGGGTTTGCCCGTTATCAAACGACCGTGCTATGATGCCAGCGTCCGGTGCTCGAGGCTAGCCGGCGGTTTCGGCTTGCCGTGCGGCGGACCTGGGCAACGTGGGGAGGGTGCTGGCGCGTGGAACTCGAGGGCAAGGTCGCCATCGTCACCGGCGGGGCGCGCGGCATCGGCCGTGCCATCGCCCTCAGCCTCGCCCGGGCCGGCGCACGCGTCGCGGTCAACTGGTCCAGCAGCGAGGCCGCGGCGGCCGAGGTTGTCGGCGAGATCGCGGCCGCCGGCGGCGAGGCGGCGAGCCTCCGCGCCGACGTGGCGGATCGGGCGTCGGTCGAAGCGCTGGTGGCGGATGTGCAGCGGCGCTGGGGTCGCATCGACATCCTGGTCAACAACGCCGGCATTGTGCGCGACAACCTCCTCCTGCGCCTCTCAGACGCCGACTGGGATGAGGTGATGAGCGTGGACCTGCGCGGGGCGTTCCTGGCCACGCGCGCGGTGCTGCGCCCGATGGTGCGCCAGCGCTGGGGGCGCATCGTCAACATCGCCTCGGTTGTCGGGCTCATGGGCAACGCGGGCCAGGCGAACTACGCCGCCGCCAAGGCGGGGCTGATCGGCTTCACCAAGTCGGTGGCGCGCGAGGTCGGCAGCCGCAACATCACCGCCAACGCGGTCGCTCCCGGCTTCATCACGACTGACATCACCGCCGGGCTGCCGGAGACTATCAAGGCCGATATTCTGCGCCAGATTCCGGCCGAGCGCTTCGGTCGGCCGGACGAGGTCGCCGAGCTTGTCACGTTTCTTGCATCCGAGAAGGCGAGCTACATCACCGGCCAGGTCATCAACGTCGACGGTGGGATGGTGATGCAGTAGATGGTGATGCAGTAATGGAACTGCTGGACAACGCGCGCGCCAAGATCGCCTGGGTCTTTCCTGGCCAGGGGGCCCAGTACGTCGGCATGGGGCGCGACCTCTACGAGCAGTCGCCCGCGGCCCGGCGCGTCTTCGAGCAGGCCGACGCCATCTTGGGCTTTAGCCTCACCCGCCTCTGCTTTGAGGGGCCAGCCGAGCAGCTCGAGGATACCGAGTACGCGCAGCCCGCGATCCTCACAGTCAGCGTCGCCTATCTCGAGTCGCTCAAAGAGAAGTGGGGTCAGCAGCTCGGCCGCCGGGTTGCGCCGGTGTTTGTGGCGGGCCACAGCTTCGGCCAGTACGCGGCGCTGGTCGCCGCTGGCGCCCTCGACTTCGCCGACGCGCTGCGCCTCGCGCGCGAGCGCGGGCGCCTGATGAAACTGACCGGTCAGGAGCGGCCGGGCGGCATGGCCGCGGTGCTCGGCCTCTCGATCGACCAGGTCGAGGCGGCCTGCCGCGAGGCCGAGAGCGAGGGCATCGTCGGCATCGCCAACGCCAACTCGCCCGACCAGGTCGTCATCTCCGGCGAGGAGGGGGCGCTCGAGCGCGCGATCGAGCTCGTCAAGCAGCGCGGCGCCCGGCGCGTGGTGCGCCTCAACATCACGATCGCCTCGCACTCCCCGCTGATGCAGCGCGCCTCCGTCCAGCTCGCCGAGCTGCTCGGCAACTTTCAGATCAAGGATCCCGAGGTGCCAATCGTCGCCAACGTCGCCGGGCGGCTCCTCACCACGGCCGACGAGGTGCGCCGCGAGCTCGCCGAGCAAACGCACCGACCTGTCGAGTGGGTCAACGCCGTGCGCCAAATGATCGAGGGTGGCGCCTCGACCTTTGTCGAGATCGGTCCCGGTCGCGCGCTCTCGGGCCTGATCAAGCGCATCGCCAAGGACGTCGAGGCGTTCACCGCCGCCGAGCTCGCCACCATGGTCGGGCGCGCCGACCGCTGCTGATCAGCCGTGCCTTGCCAGCCTGACGCCGGAGCACACCCGTGAACGAGAGCTCACAGCGCCGCGTGGTCATCACCGGCCTCGGCGCGGTCACCCCCGTTGGCCTCGACGCCCCCTCGACCTGGGCCGCCCTCAAGGAGGGGCGCTCCGGCATCGCCCGGATCACGCTGTTCGATCCGAGCCCGTTCGCGGTCCAGATCGCGGGCGAGGTCAAGGGGTTCGACCCCAACGCCCACTTCGACCCGAAGGAGGCTCGGCAGATGGACCGCACCTCCCAGTTCGCGGTCGTGGCGACGCGCGAGGCGCTCGCCCACGCCGGCATCGTGGTCGGGGAGGTGGACCCTGATCGGATCGCCTGCATCTTCGGCTCGGCGGCTGGCGGGATCGGACTGATGCTCCAGCAGCAGCGTGTGCTCGAGGAGCGCGGCCCCCGCCGCCTCAGCCCCTATTTCCTCCCCAACATGCTCGCCGACTCGCCCAGCGGGCAGGTGGCGATCCACACCGGGGTGCGCGGGCACAACATGGCCGTAGTCTCGGCCTGCGCCACGGGCGGCCACGCCATCGGCGAGGCGATGGAGACGATCCGCCGCGGCGACGCCGACGTGGCGATCGCGGGCGGGGTCGAGTCGGTGATCCTGCCGGTGGTGCTGGCCGGCTTCATCGTCATGCGCGCCCTCGCCACCGACAACGATCACCCGGCGCAGGCGTGCAAGCCGTTCGACATCCGGCGCGAGGGGTTCGTCATGGCCGAGGGCTGCGCCGTGCTCATCCTCGAAGACCTCGAGCACGCGCGGGCGCGCGGCGCGCGGCCGCTGGCTGAGGTCGTGGGCTACGGCAGCAGCAACGACGCCTACCACATGGCCGCGCCGCCCGAGGGCGGGGAAGGGCTGGTGCGCGCGATGCGCATGGCGCTGCGCAAGGCCGCCATCGACCCCAACCTGATCGACTACATCAACGCGCACGGCACCGGCACCCCGGCCAACGACAAGTTCGAGACGATGGCGATTAAGCGGGTGTTCGGCGAGCACGCCTACGAACTGACGGTCAGCTCGACCAAGAGCATGACTGGGCACCTGATGGGCGCGGCCGGCACGCTCGAGACCATGGTCTGCGCGCTCGCCATCGACGAGGGCGTAATCCCGCCCACGATCAACCTCGAGCAGCCCGACCCCGAGTGCAATCTCGATTACGCGCCGCTGACGCTCAAGAGGCGCGAGGTTCGCGCCGCGCTCTCGAACTCGATGGGTCTGGGCGGGCACAACTCCTGTGTGATCCTGCGCGCAGCCGACGGTTGATCGCCCGGCCGCCCCGCGCTGCCGGTCCCTCACCGCTGCCCGGCTCGCAGAGACCATTGCCGACGCATCGAGCCGGGTGCCGCCCCCGTGGGCTGGACGTGCGAAACCGGCGCGCGGGGGAGCTGCACGCCGGTCTCGCCAGGGAGGAGGGGGGCGAGGGCGCCGTCGCGCGACGGGCACGGGAGGGGAGCGTCCAAGCTGGGGTGGGGCGATGGACCAGGGCTGACGGCGTGCCGAGGTCCGCGTGGAGAGGTCGGTCGCGGTCGGTTTGGTTGGCGCCCGAACAAGCGCCACCACCATGGCCACCCCACCCAGGACGCCCGCCCCGACCGCGACCGCAGCCCGTCACCTACTCCACCGCCACCACCACCACCCTTTGGGCTTGCCCTCAGTCTGACGCCTGCTCGATCAGAGATCAATTGCCGGAAGGTACTACCAGACTATAGGAGTTTCGGGCCCCGCGTCGGCGGCGCTCCCGACGGGCCAGGCAGCACGAGCCGGTTTGACACCTCCCTGACCCCGTGCCATAGTTCCTTCCACCTGCCGGCGTGCCCGCCGGCGCCTGGGGGAGGGACGATGGTCCGGGAGAACGCGCTGCGCGGGTTGCTGGCGGGCGGGACGCCGCTCCTCGGGGCGAACCTCGGCCTGCCGTCGCCCGACTTCGCCGAGTTTTGCGGCTGGCTCGGCTTCGACTGGATCTTCATCGACGGCGAGCACGGCGGCATCGGGATCGATCGGCTGCCCGATCTGCTGCGCGCCTGCGACTCGGCCGGCCGGCCGGCGCTCGTGCGCGTGCCCCGCAACGAGGATGCCACCATCCTCGGCTTCCTCGAGGCCGGCGCGCAGAACCTGCTCGTGCCCCACGTCAACACCGCCGAGGACGCCCGCCGCGCCCTGCGCGCCGCCCGCTACGCCCCCGAAGGGATCAGGGGCTCGGGCAGCGGCACCCGCGCCGCCCGCTACGGCCTCTTCGGCGGTGCCGAGGCGATCTACGCCGAGGCCAACCGCCAGACGCTCGTCTTCCCCCTGATCGAGGACATCGAGGCGGTGCGCAACCTCGACGCCATCCTCGCCACCCCGGGCGTCGAGGCGATCTACATCGGTCCGGGCGACCTCGCGCTCTCGATGGGCCTGCCCGGCACGCCCGGCCACCCGGCGGTGCAGGCGCACGTGCGCGACATCGTGCGGCGCGCCCGCGCCGCCGGCAAGTGGGTCGGCACGCTCAGCCTCGGCGCCGACTACGTGCACGAGCTGCACGCTGCCGGTGCGCAGATGTTCCTTGTCTCGGTCCTGGGTATCCTCGCGCCAGCCGCGCGGGCCTACTTCGCCACCGCGCGGGGAGGGACGAGCTGATGCGCCCTGCTTACCGGCGTCCGCCAACTCACGGGTCCGCCCACACCCCGTTGCACCCGCCCCGTTTCGCCCGGCGACGGGGTGCCGGGACCGGTTGCCGGTAGGGGGCTGGCGCGTGGGGGCCTACGTGGTGCGTCGGCTGATCCAGACGCTCCTGGTCGTGCTGGGCGTCTCGGTCCTCTCGTTCGGCGTGATGTTTCTCTCAGGCGACCCGACCTCGGCGATGATCGGGGATAACTGGACGCGCGAGCAGGTCGAGCAGTTTCGCCGCCAGATGGGGTTCGACCGCCCGTGGTACATCCAGTACCTCGACTTCCTCGGTCGCGCTGTGCGCGGCGACCTGGGCACCTCGCTGCGGCAGCATCAGCCGACCTTTCAGCTCGTGATGGAGCGCATGCCGGCGACGCTCGAGCTCACGCTCGCGGCGCTGGTGCTCTCGATCGTGGTCGGCTTTCCGCTCGGCATCCTTTCGGCGACCCGGCGCAACACCTGGCTCGACAACGCCGGCATGCTGTTCGCGCTGATCGGCCAGTCGATCCCCGTCTTCTGGCTGGGCGTGCTCCTGATCCTGCTGTTCGGCGTGCAGTGGCGCCTGCTGCCGATCTCGGGTCGCGGCGGAATCGAGCACCTCATCCTGCCGGCAATCAGCCTCGCCACGTTCAACATCGCGCGCAACGCCCGCATGGTGCGCTCTGGCATGCTCGAGGTGCTGGGCCAGGACTACATCCGCACCGCGCGCGCCAAGGGGCTGGACGAGCGGCTCGTGCTGATGCGCCACGCCCTGAAGAACGCGATGATCCCGATCGTGACGCTCACCGGGCTCGAGTTTGGCACGCTGCTCGGCGGCGCGGTGATCACCGAGACGATCTTCGCCTGGCCGGGCGTGGGGCGCCTCACGATCCAGGCGATCTACGGCAAGGACCTGCCGCTGGTGCAGGCGGCGGTGATGATCCTGGCGACGCTGTTCGTGCTCATCAACTTGGCAGTCGACCTGCTCTACACCTACCTCGACCCGCGCATCCGGCTGGCGTAGGCGACGCCGGGCGGCGATCCACCGTCGGAGGGGGAGGGGATGACGAACCTTGACGCGGCGAGGGCCGCCGCCGCGCCACCCGGCGCCCCAGCGCTCGAGCTGCCCCAGCGGAGCGAATGGGAGCGCGCCCGGCGCAGCCTGCTCCAGGCGCGGCTGGCCGTCGCCGGCCTGGTCATCCTCGTGCTGGTCACCCTCTGCGCGGTGTTCGCCGAGCAGCTCGCGCCCTACGATCCGAACGACGTCGCGCCGGTGAACCGGCTCAAGCCACCGGGGCTGCTCGGCGGCGACCCGCGCTTCCCGCTCGGCACCGATGGTTTGGGCCGGGACGTGCTCAGCCGCACCCTCTACGGGGCGCGGGTCTCGCTGGCGGTCGGATTCATCGCGGTGATCATCTCGGGCGTGCTCGGCGTGGCGCTGGGGCTGCTGGCCGGCTACTACGGCGGCTGGCTCGACGACGTGATCGGCCGGATCGCAGACGTCCAGCTCGCCTTCCCCGCCATCCTGCTCTACATCGCGGTGCTGGCGGTGCTCGGCAACGGGCTGCTCAACGTGATCCTCATCCTTGGTATCTCGCGCTGGGTCGTCTATGGGCGCGTCATCCGGGGCGACACGATGTCGGTGCGGGAGAAGGAGTTCGTTCAGGCCGCGCGCACCATCGGCACGCCCGATCGGCTGATCCTCTGGCGACACATCCTGCCCAACACCTTCGCGCCGATCATCGTCATCGCCAGCTTCTCGGTCGCCGCCACGATCATCACCGAGGCGTCGCTCTCGTTCCTCGGCCTGGGCGTGCCGCCCTCCGTGCCTACCTGGGGCCAGATGCTCGCCGACGGGCGCGAGGTGATCCGCCTCGCCTGGTGGCCCGCCACCGTGCCCGGACTCGCCATCATGTTCACCGTCCTCGGCATCAACGTCGTCGGGGACTGGTTGCGCGATTTCCTCGACCCGCGCCTGACGCTCTAGCCCCGCCTCCCCGGACCACCGCCGGGGCGGACCGGCGGCAGGCGCGCCCGCGCGGGGGGACGGTCTCGGGGCGCACAATCGGCTCAGGGAGGAAACAGCGTGCCATCGCAAGAGCTCCAGGCGATCTACGACCATATCGACCGCAACCTGGACGACCACATCGCGCGGCTGCAGGAGTGGATCCGGCAGCCCAGCATCTCGAACACCGGCGAGGGCCTGCTGGAGTGCGCCTGGCTCACCGAGCGCTACTTCCGCGAGATCGGCTGTCAGCACACCGAGATCTACGACCCCGGCATCACCAAGTGGGGGGCGCAGGGCAACCCGCTCGTCTTCGGCCGGTGCGACGTCGGTGCGCCCCGGACGCTCATCCTCTACATGATGTACGACACCATGCCCACCTACGACCCGGCGCTCTGGCGCTCGCACCCGCTCGAAGCGAATATCGTCGAGTTGCCGCCGTTTCCGCGCGTCATTATCGGCCGCGGCGCCGTGAACTCGAAGGGGCCGCAGCGGGCGCTCCTCAACGCCCTTCTCTCGATCCGGGCCGTGACTGGCACGCTCCCAGTCAACCTTCTCCTGATCGCCGAAGGCGACGAGGAGCGGATGAGCATCGGCCTGCACAAGTTCGTCAACGAGCGCCGCGCCGACCTGGCGGGCGCCGACGCGATGCTCGGCTTCGGTGGGCAGGATCGCCAGGGCGTCGCGCGCCTCTCGACCGGCTCGGAGGGCTGCGTCTACTTCGAATTGGAGACGAGCGGAGAGCGCTGGGGACGCGGTCCGGGGCGCACCAGCATCCACGGCATCTATGCTCGCACGGTCGATTCGGTGGCCTGGCGCCACATCGAGATGCTGGGCACGCTCACGCGCGACAACGGCGGCACGATCGCGATCGAGGGCTGGTACGACGGCATTGAGGCGCCGACCGAGGCCGACGAGGCGATGCTGGCGGCGGCCCTCGAGAAGCTCGATCCCGAGGCGTCGCGCCGCGCGCTCGGCATCGGCGCCTGGCGCGACGACGCCGACCCGGTCGATCTGCTGCGCCGCTCGGTCTACGGCACTTCGCTCAACCTTGACGGCATTTGGGGCGGCCTGACAACGCCCGGCACCGCCGGCTCGATCATGCCCAACCGCGTCACCAGCAAGCACAACTGCCGCTACGTGCCGGATCAGGACGGGGAGGACCTGCTGCGCAAGCTCCGCGCCCACCTCGAGCGCCACGGTTACGGCGACGTCGAGGTCCGCGTGATCGGGGACGTGCCCTGGCTGCGCGCCAACTACGACACCGACATCGCCCACGCCATCATCCGCATGTACGACGAGTTCGGCGTCGACTACCAGAAGCTGCCGGGCACCGGCGTCGGCGGGTTCGGACCCTACTGGCCCGGCTACCTCTTCGGGCGCGACCCGCTCCAGCTCCCGGTCGCCATGGGTGCGCTCGGCCACGGCGGTGGCGCCCACATGATCGACGAGTACTACGTGATCGAGGGCGCCGGCAAGGTTTACGGCCTGGCCGGTGCCGAGAAGGGCTACGCCTGCACCCTCTATAACTATGCGGGTAAGAACGAGTAGTGGTCGGGGTCGGAGAGCCGCCGGTCGCGTCAGGGTTGGCCGGCTCCCGGCGCGCCTGCCCCGGTTGCCAGGAGGAGAGGTGACATGGACCTGCGCGGCACGGTGACGCTCATCACGGGTGGCGGAACGGGGCTCGGCAAGGCGATCGCGCTCGGGATCGCGCGCGAGGGCGGCCACGTCGCGGTGAACTACTCTCGCTCGAAGGAGGAGGCCGAGGCAACGGTGGGGGAGCTGCGCGGGCTCGGCGTGGAGGCGCACGCCGTCCAGGGCGACGTCGGCAACGCGGAGCAGGCGCGCCGGATCGTGGCGGAGACGGTCGAGCGGTTCGGGCGGCTCGACAACCTGGTCAACAACGCGGGCACCACGGTCTTCGTGCCGTTCCAGAACCTCGACGGCATCTCCGACGACGACTGGGACCGGGTGATGCGGATCAACGTCAAGGGACCGTTCATGGTGTCGCGCGCGGCCGCGCCCCACCTCAAACAGGCGCGGGGCGGCATCCTGATCACCGCCTCGGTGGCAGGCACCCGACCATCGGGGAGCAGCCTGGTCTACTCGTGCTCGAAGGCGGCGGCGGTGATGCTGGCGCGCGGGCTGGCGGTGGCGCTGGCGCCGGAGGTGCGCGTCAACGCGCTGGCGCCGGGCCTGCTCGAGACGCGCTGGATCGCGGGGTTTGGGCCCGAGCAGGTGCAGCGCTCGGCCGAGCGGAGCCTGCTCAAGCGGATCGCGACGGTGGACGACACCGCCGCGATCGGGATCGCGCTGCTCAAGAACGAGAGCGTAACCGGTCAGGTCGTGGCGGTGGACTGCGGTCAGCTCTAGGGATGCGAAAGGGCGGGGTTTTGCAACCCCGCCCCTCTGACCTTCCATTGAGGTCGTCGGTCACCGCGGATGCTGATCGTCACCGATCAACGGTCCCGAGCGCTTCGCGCTCAGCGGACCTGGCCCTCTCACGCTGGAGCGGCGACCGCTTCGCGTACGACCCTGCGCGACGCGTCGTGGCGCAGGGTCCTTACCTGTCGACCTGCCAAACCCCGAACCAGAGGTGGAGCCGGTTCATCACCATCGCCCCCCTTGTGGTGGAAGTGTCCTTCGCCTGGCCAGGCTTGGATATAGCATACCATATCGTCCCGCCGAGTCAAGAGGCAGCATAGCGCCAGCACGCCCTGCCGCTTCTGTGTCGAACTGTAATACGGCGTCGGCAGCGTAGCGGACACGGCGGTATAATGTCCGTCAACGCTCGCGCCCGAGGAGGTTCGGGATGGCCACGGTCGGTCTGGACGACGCGCTCGCCCTGCGCGCGCTCGACACGCGCGGCATGCTCGAGCGCGTCCACGCGCTCCCGGACCAGCTCGACGCCGCCTGGGCGCTCGCCCGCGGCCACCATCTCCCCGAGGCCTACCGCACGGAGACGCCCAAGCACGTGATCGGGCTGGGCACGGGCGGGGGATCGCGCTTCACGCTCGGCCTCGCCCGCGCCCTGATCGGCGAGGAGCTGCCCCTCGACTTCCTGATCCGCCAGGGCTACGAGCTGCCGACCGCCGTCGGACCGAACTCGCTCGTCTTCGCGCTCTCCCACAGCGGCATCACGCGTGAGACCGTGGCGACGGTCGAGCAGGCGGTGCGGCGGCACGCCCGGCTGGTGGTGGTGACGGCGGGCGGTCGCCTCCAGGCGATCGCCACGGAGCGCGGGCTGCCCGAGTTCGCCATCCCTGACCGCGACATCATGCCCCGGGCGGCCGTGGGCTACCTCCTCGCGCCCGTGCTCTGGACGCTGGGCGACCTCGGCCTGATCGCGGACAAGTCGGCCGCGATCTTCAACCTCGTCGGCTACCTGCGGGCCCACCGGGCTGCCCTCGCACCCGAGTCCCCCAGCGCAAGGAACCCCGCCAAGCAACTGGCGGAGCACTGCTTGACCGGCACGCCGCTCATCTTCCATTCCAGTCTGACGGCGGTCGCGGCCGATCGCCTCGCCCGCCAGCTCTCGGAGAACGGGAAGCTCTGGGCCGTGACCGAGGCGCTGCCCGAGGCGCACCACGACAAGATCGTCGGGCTCGTGGGCGCCCCGCCCGACCGGCGCGACCCGATCCGTTTCGCGGTGGTGTTCCTGCGCAGCGCCTGGGAGACGAGTGAGCTCGAGGCCCGCTTCGAGGGCACGCGTCGACTGCTGATCGACCGGGGCCTGGTCGACCACGTGCACGAGGTGCGGCCGGAGGCGGGCGATCGCTGGGAGGAGCTGCTGCACCATGTGCTGATCGCCGACTACGCGAGCTGCTACACGGCGCTGACCCGCGGCATCGACCCCACCCCGGTGGCGGTGATCGACGAGCTCAAGCGGTTGATGGGTCAGGGAGGATAGCCCCGTGGACGGCATGCCTGAGGGGGAGGCGCGCCGGCGCAGCACCGTGTTGACCGTCACGCTCAACGCGGCCAAGGACTCGATCTACGTTGTGGACGGCTATCGGCTCGGGGCGCAGCACCGCTCGCGGCGCGAGGTCGAGGTGCCGGGGGGCAAGGGCAACAACGTCGCCAAGGTGGTGCGCGCCCTCGGAGGTGAGGTCATCGCCACCGGCTTTCTCGCCGGCACCGTGGGGGAGTTTGTCGAGCGCGGTCTGGCCGAGCGCGGCATCGAAACCTCGTTCGCGCGCGCGGCGGGCGAGTCGCGCACCTGCTTCTCGGTGCTGGATGAGCGCACGCACCAGTTGACCGAGATCTATCCGCCGCGGGGCGCCCGCATCGAGCCGGCCCACCTCGGCGCCTTCGGGCGCCGGTTCCGCCTGCTCGCCGCCGCCGTCGGTTGGATCGTCTGCGCCGGCAGCATCCCGGTGGGCGTGCCGACTGGCTTCTACGCCGAGCTCGTCCGTTGGGGACGCGAGGCCGGCGCCAACGTGGTCGTCGACAGCGGCCCGGCCGAGCTGGCGATCGCGCTCGAAGCGGGGCCCTGGCTCGCCAAGTGCAACGCGGCCGAGGCGTCGGCGTTGGTCGGCCGGGAGATCGTCGACCTCGACTCGGCGCTAGCCGCCGCCGACACGATGCGCGTGCGCGGCGCCGAGCGCGTCTGCATCACGCGCGGCCCCGACCCGGCGGTGCTGGTCTGTGCGCAGGGGGCGTGGATCGGATCGCCGCCCCGCATCACGCCCCTCAGCGCCGTCGGCAGCGGTGATGCGCTCACCGGCGGCCTCGTGCTCGGCCTGGCCCGCGGCGACGAGCCCGGCGAGGCGCTGCGCCTGGGCCTGGCGGCCGGGGCGGCCAACGCGCTGACGCTCGGGGCCGGCGAGCTCGATCCGGAGGTGGTGCCCGGGCTGGCCCGCCGGGCCGGCATCGTGCAGCGCGACCAGCCCGACGACTCGGCGGAGCGCGTGGTGTGAGCGCCGACACCGTCCTGGGCCTCGACTTCGGCGCGACGAAGCTCGCCCTCGGGGTCGTCGATGCCTCCGGGCGCGTCGTCGAGCACGGCACGGTGCCGAGCCGCGTCACCGAGGGGGCGGAGGCGATCCGCGCCGGGCTGCTCGAAGCCGCCGTCGACGGGCTGGCGCGCTACCCGGCGGTCGACCGGATCGGCCTCGGCTTCAAGGGGCCGCTCGATACGCGCCGCGGCCTGAGCCTGGAGCTGCCCGGCGTCGGCGGCCGCGTGGCGGACTGGGAGAACGTGCCCGTGGCCCGGCTGATCGAGACGGCGGCTCGGGACCGGCTGGGGCGGACGGTGCGCGTCTGGCTCGAGAACGACGTCACGGTCGCCGCCCTGGGCGAGCTCTGGCAGGGGGTAGCGCGGGGCGCCAGCAACTGGGTCTTCGTCATCTGCGGTACGGGCATCGGCGTCAAGGTGTTCGAGGCCGGCCGGCTCGTGCGCGGACAGGGGGCGGCGGGTGAGTTCGGGCACACGATCATCGATCCGACGCAGCGGGAGTGGCGCTGCGGCTGCGGCTCGGATCTGGGCCACCTCGAAGCGCTCGCCTCGGGCCAGTCGCTCGACCGGCGGGCCAGCCTGGTGGCCGGGGCCGACCCCGACGGCGCGGTCGCACGGCTCGCGGCGGCGGCGGGGGAGGTGCCGTCCGGGGTGCACCTCGTCCAAGCGGCGGCGGGGGGCGATCCGGCCGCGCTGGCCCAGGTCGAGGCGGTGCAACGCTACCTGGGCTGGGGCCTGGCGAACCTCGTCAACCTCGTCAACCCGGAGCTGATCGTCGTCGGAGGCGGCGCCGCGACCGGCAACTGCGGCTTTGTCCTCGGCGCCGCCCGCCGGATCGCCCTCGCGGCGGCGCTGCCCGCCCTGGCGGCGGACGTGCGGATCGAGGCGAGCGCCCTGGGCGGCGAGGCTGGGGTGGTCGGCGCCGCCTACCTCGCGCTCCATGAGGGCGCCATCTGAGCGGCCCGCCCCGGTTGAACCCCGCCGGGAGGCTACGGCCGGCGCCCGATCTCGACGCTCACGCTGCGTTGCGCCGTGGCGCCGTCCCGCCCGCGCGCCACGACCGTGAGGGTCGCCGGGCCGGGCGGCAGGTCGCTCAGGTCGACGCGGGAGCGGAAGCCGTGGTTGGCGAGCCGTTCCGAGCCGAGCACCTCGGCCAGCTCGGTCGAGGGTAGGCCGGGCGTCACCACGGCAAGCAAGCGGCCCGTCGAGGCATCGTCGCCGAGGTAGACCTCGACGCTGTCGGCGGGGTTGAGCCCATCGCCGCGCACCTCGCCCGCCCAGCCGCTCACCTCGATCTCGCCCGTGACCTGGCACCCCGGCCGGGGGGCATCGAGGGCGAGCGCAAACGGTTCGGGCAGCGCGGCGACGACCGCGCGCAGCGCGTTCACCCGCCCGTACCCGTAGCCGTTGCTGCGCCCGCTGAAGTTTCCCGGTCGGTCGGCCGTCTCAAACAGGATGCGGGCCACCTGCTCGTTGGTGAGGTTCGGGTTGATCGACCAGACGAGCGCGGCGGTGCCGGCGGCGTGCGGTGCGGCGAACGAGGTGCCGGCGGACCACTCGTAGCCGTCCTTGCCGAGCGCCGGCCCGAGGATCAGTTCGGCACGGAGATTGGCGCTGCCGTTGCCGATGGCGCCCGAGGGATCACCCCCGGGGGCGCTGAGGCGCACATGCGCACCCGTGTTCGAGTAGCCCGCGACGCGGTCGGTGCGCGTGGTGGCCGAGATCGCGATCGCTTGCGGGTAGGAGGCGGGGTAGCGCGGCGCTGGCTCCCCGGCCGTCCAGTTCTGGCCGGTGTTGCCGGCCGACACGAAGACGAGCGTGCCCTCCGTCCACGCCTGTTCGACGGCGCGGCGCATCTCGGGGCTAGTGGCGGTGGTGCCGAGGCTGATGTTGAAGATGCGCACGCCGTTTTGCAGACCAAAGCGGATCGCCCTGGCCACGGGCAAGCCGATGTCGTCGTCGGGGTAAAACAGTCGCGCCTGCTGCTGGACCTTGAGCGGCATGATGCGGGCCTCGGGGGCGACGCCGAACATCGACACGCCCTGCGCGGCCACCACCCCGGCTACGAAGGTGCCATGGCCGTCGCGGTCGGCCGTGTCGTCGCTGTCGGCGGCGGTGTTGCGCCCCTTGATCGTCCGGTCGGTCAGCTCGGGGTGCTTAGCGTCGACGCCGCTGTCGACCACGCCGACCACAGGCGACGTGGCGCCCGGCCCAGCGCCGCGCGTGAGCCCCCAGGCGCCCACGGTGCGCGTGATGCGCAGATTCCACTGCTCCTTCAGGTAGGATGGCTCGGCCGGCGGTGGGCCGGCGCTGGCCGCGGGCGCCACGAGGCAGAGGAGCAGGGAGGTGCCGGCGAGACCGAGCGCGATGCGGCGACGAGCGTCTCTCACGGCGGCTGCACCCGCTTCACGGACTAGGGCGGGCATTCGCACGACCGCCCGTGCGAGACTTTACCAGGCGGACGATCGTGGAGTCAATTGGCTGGATGGCCGACCATTGCTATGATCTTCGGGGGATCCGCCATGGGGGCACTGATGCCGGACCCGCGAGCGGGCCAGAACCGGGGGCTGAGTGAGCCGTGCGCCAGATCAACGCTTCGCCGAGCCCGGCCTGCGGTGCGGCCGAGGGCGGCCGCGCGGCGGCTGCGGCGCCGGCCAGACCGGTGCTCGTGGTGATGTCGGGCTTGCCGGCGACGGGCAAGTCGACGGTGGCGCGCGCCGTGGCTGCCGCGACCGGCGCCGTCCTAGTCGAGACGGACGCCGTGCGCCAGCGCGAGCTCCAGGGATCGACCTACACGCCGGCCGAGCGGGACCGGGTCTATGCCCGCTGCCGCGAGCTGATTGCGGCGGCGCTTAGTCAGGGGCGCGACGCCGTGTTCGATGCGACCAACCTGGTCGAGCGGCACCGGCAGCCACTCTACGAGCTTGCCGGGCGCCACGGAGCCGGGCTGGTGGTGGTGCGCACGGTGCTCCCCGAGGCGGAGGTACGCCGGCGCCTCGAGCGGCGGCAGGCCGGCGCCGATCCGGAGGATCGCTCCGAGGCGCTCTGGCCCGTCTACGAGGCATTGCGGGCGGCCGAGGAACCACTCGACCGTCCCCACCTCGTCGTCGACACGCGCGACGCCCTCCCCGGCATCGTGGCGCAGGTGCGGGACGCTATGGCAGCGGCCCGGCGGGAGGCAGGATGAGCGTGTCCGCAGCGCGGCCGGAGCCACCTCGGGTCCGCCCGTTCCCGCGCGCGGTCGCCCTCGGGCCGCCGGGACGGCGGCTCCTAACCGTGCTGGCGCCCGTCGCACTGCTCGTCCTGGCCGCAGCCGGACCGGCCCTCGGGGGACGCGCGGCTGTAGCGCTGGGCGACGCTGCCGCCGCACGGGCCGACCTGGACGCGGCTGAGCGCGCCTACCGGGCTGCCGACCGGCTCTGGCCGACCGATCCGCTGCCGTCGCTGCGGCTGGCTGAGCTCGATCTGCGTCGCAATCGTCCCGTGGCCGCCGAGAGCCGCTTCGACTTGGCACACGCCCTCGCGCCGAGCGATCCGGTCCCGCTAATCGGCCTGGCCCGCGCGCGCCTGGCCGCCGGCGCCCCCGCCGGCGCGC
>JBHOQZ010000644.1:0-1516 GCA_042408635.1 Chloroflexota bacterium | reverse complement strand
GAGCCGGCCGCCGAGACGTCGCCGGCAGCCACCGCACCCGCGTCGGCCGCGGCGAGCACGGGCGCGGCAGGCCCGGCGGCTGGCGCCGGAAGCTCGGCCCTCGAGGCGCGGCTGCGCGAGCTCGAGGCGGAGAACGCCGAGCTGCGTCGGCAGCTCGAGGCGGCCCGCGCCGAGAGCGAGGAGCGGCTCGACCAGGTCCAGCGGCTGCGCGCCGACCACGTCAACTACCGTCGGCGCATGGAGGGGGAGCGCAGCGACGAGCGCCGCCAGGCGAACGCGCTGCTGCTCATCAAGCTGCTGCCGGTGCTCGACGACCTCGAGCGCGCGATGGACACCGTCAACCCGGAGCTGGCCGGCCTCAACTGGGTGCAGGGCATCGGCCACATCACCCGGAAACTGGAAAGCACTCTCCAGGCGGAGGGACTGACGCGGCTGGACGCGCTGGGCCAGCCGTTCGACCCGACCCAGCACGAGGCCGTGCTGCGTGAGGAGACCGACGACGAGCACGTCGGGCGCGTGCTCTCGGTGCTGCAGCACGGCTACCGGCTCCACGACCGGGTCATCCGCCCGGCGATGGTGAAGGTCGGCGTGCCGCGCCAGACCCCGAGCCACGCCACCGGCGCGGGCGACGAGCACCAGCGCACCACCACAGACAACAGGTAAGAGGAGTACAACGACCAATGGCTAAGGTACTCGGTATCGACCTCGGCACGACCAACTCGGTGATGGCCGTGCTCGAAGCGGGCGAGCCGACCGTGCTCGAAAACGCCGAGGGCAACCGGCTCACCCCGAGCGTCGTCGCGGTCAACCCGAAGACGGGCGAGCGGCTGGTCGGCCAGGTCGCCAAGCGCCAGGCGATCACCAACCCCGAAAACACGATCTTCTCGATCAAGCGCTTCATGGGGCGCAAGTACGACGACCCCGAGGTGCAGCGCACCAAGAGCCTCGTGCCCTACCAGGTCAAGGCCGCGCCCAACGGGGACGTGCGCGTGGTCATGGGTGGCAAGGAGTATTCGCCGCCCGAGATCAGCGCCATGATCCTCCAGAAGCTCCGGGCCGACGCCGAGGCGAAGCTGGGCGAGAAGATCACCCAAGCGGTCATCACCGTGCCCGCCTACTTCAACGACAGCCAGCGCCAGGCGACGAAGGACGCGGGCCAGATCGCCGGTCTCGAGGTGCTGCGGATCATCAATGAGCCGACCGCCGCTTCGCTCGCCTACGGCCTCGACCGCAAGGGCAAGGACGAGACGATCGCCGTCTACGACCTCGGTGGCGGCACCTTCGACATCTCGATCCTCCGGGTCGGTGAGGGCGTGTTCGAAGTCATCTCCACCAACGGCGACACGTTCCTGGGCGGCGACGACTTCGACCAGAAGGTCATCGACTGGATCTGCGACGAGTTCCGGCGCGAGCAGGGCATCGACCTGCGGCAGGACCGGATGGCGCTGCAGCGCCTGAAGGAGGCGGCCGAGAAGGCGAAGATCGAGCTCTCCAGCGTGCTGCAGACCGAGATCAA
>JBHOQZ010000643.1:0-1409 GCA_042408635.1 Chloroflexota bacterium | reverse complement strand
GCGGACGCCCGGCGCCGGGCCGGGCTGCCGCTCGGGCCGCTCCACGGCGTGCCGTTCGGCGTGAAGGACATCTTCGACGTGGCCGGCTGGGAGACGATCGCCGGATTCGAGCCCTACCGGGGACGCCGCGCCGAGGCCGATTCGTTCTGCGTGGCGCGGCTGCGCGCGGCGGGCGCCATCCCCGTCGGCAAGACGGTGACGACCCAGTTCGCGCTGGCCGACCCCGGCCCGACCCGCAACCCCTGGCACCCCGAGCGGACGCCCGGCGGGTCCAGCTCGGGCTCGGCGGCGGCCGTCGGTGCCGGCACGCTTCCGCTGGCGCTCGGCAGCCAGACGGCCGGCTCGGTGCTGCGGCCGGCCGCCTACTGCGGCGTCGCCGGGTTCAAGCCGACCTGGGGCCGGATCAGCCTCGACGGCGTGCTGCCGCTCGCCTGGTCGCTCGACACGCCGGGCGTGCTGGCGCGCACTGCGGCCGACTGCGAACGCGCCTTCCGCGTCCTCGACGATGCCGAGCGCGTGCCGGCGGCGCCGCTCGGACCGCCGCGCCTGCTGCTGTTGGACGAGTTCCTCGACCGCTCGCAGCCCGACGTGCGGGTCGCTGTACTCGCGGTGGCGCAGCGCCTGCGCGAGGGCGGCGCCCTGATCGACGAGGGCGAGCTGCCGGCGCCGCTCGACACCGTCCTGGCCGTGCACCAGGTCATCATGGGCGCCGAGGCGGGTGCGGTGCACGCCGACTCGATCGTTGCGCACCGCGACCACTACGGACCGCGCCTGCGCGCCTACGCCGAGGCGGGGGCGCTGATCCCGGCCGAGATCTACCTGAAGGCCGATCGGCTGCGCGGGCGGCTGCTGGTCGAGGTGAACGCGCGGCTCGCGCTCGGTGGCTACGACGCCTATCTGCTGCCGACCGCGTCGAACGCGGCGCCGACGCCGGAGACGACCGGTGACCGCACCTTCCAGGCGCCGTGGACGCTGCTCGGCATGCCCGCCATCTCGCTGCCGGCGGGGTTCAACGCCGAGGGGCTGCCTCTGGCGGCGCAGCTCGTCGGTGCCCGGGGCGCCGACTACGAGCTGCTGGCGCTCGCGCGCTGGGTCGAGGCGGCGCTCACTGGCTGATCCGGGGCGTCGAGCGCCGCCCGCAGCCGCTCCGAGGCGGCATGGGCCTGGGCGACCATGCGCTCGATCAGCTCGGCCACGGTCGGGATGTCGTGGATGAGGCCGGCGACCTGGCCGGCCCAGACGAACCCCTCATCCAGCGCGCCGTCGAGCGCGGCGCGGACGTTGGCCGCGCCCCCGATCAGGGGCAGCAGCTCGGGCAGGCCGGCGCCCGCGGCCTCCCGTTCGAGGATGCGCTCGACCGCCGCCGAGGGAAGCACGCGCCCGGGAAAGCCGAGCGGGCGCGAGATGAT
>JBHOQZ010000632.1:0-7414 GCA_042408635.1 Chloroflexota bacterium | reverse complement strand
CGCGGTCCAGCTCCTCGCGCCGCAGCCGCTGGACCGAGCTGAGCAGCCCGACGCCGGCGTTGTTGACCAGGATGTCGATCGTGCCGAAGCAGTCGACGGTCGCGCCGACCAGGCGCTCGACAAAGTTGCGGTCGGCAACGTCGCCCGCCAGCGCCAGCGCCCGGCCGCCGGCCGCCTCGAGCTCGGCCGCGGTGGCGGCCGAGCTCGAGGCGGCCGGCGGCCGGGCGCTGGCGCTGGCGGGCGACGTTGCCGTCCGCAACTTTGTCGAGCGCCTGGTCGGCGCGACCGTCGACTGCTTCGGCACGATCGACATCCTGGTCAACAACGCCGGCGTCGGGCTGCTCAGCTCGGTCCAGCGGCTGCGGCGCGAGGAGCTGGACCGCGCCCTCGCGGTCAACCTCTACGGTCCCCTCTGGGCGATCCAGGCGGTGCTGCCGGCGATGCGCGCCCAGCGCTCCGGCACGATCGTCAACGTCGCCTCGATCGTGGTCGACCGCGCCTCGCCCGGCATCGGCGGCTACGCCGCGACCAAGGCGGCGCTGGTCGCGCTCGCGAACACGCTGCGCATCGAGGTGCTGAGCGCCGGGATCCGCGTGATCAACGTCTATCCCGGCCTGACCACGACGCGCTTCGGCGAGCGCTCGCTGCGCCACCCCGATCACCAGGCGCCGGACAGTGCGCGGGCCGGCCGGCCGCGCCCGCTGCGGCGGTTCCGCCCGCGCTGCTTCGAGGTGCCGCCCGAGCGGGTGGCCGGCGCGATCGTGCGCGCGATCCGGCGCGGCCAGCGGGAGGTCTACGTCACCCGGCGCGACCGGCTGCTCATCGGCCTCAGCCGCCTGCTACCCGGCCTCTTCGACCGCCTCCTCGCCCTCTACCGCTGAGGCGGGCCCGGTCGCCCGTCGCAGCGACGGGCGGCGCCGAGGCGCCGCCCTGGAGCGCCTCCTGTACCGCTGAGGCGGGCCCGGTCGCCGGTTACCACGGCTACGTGCGCGCCAGCGCCCCGGCGGCTGCGCCCCGCCCGCGGCGCGCACCGATCGCCGCCCGGGAACGGGGCGTGCGCGAACGCTGCTACGGCTGAGCGGCCGCCTCGCGCGCCGGTGCGTTGCTGGCCGGGCGACGGCGTTCGGGTGCCCGCGCCTCCCGGCGCAGCCGCGTGATCTGTTCGAGCACCATGCTGTTGGCCTCGGTCAGGAAGCGCAGCAGGACCGCCAGCTCGTCGTCGGTGAAGCGCTCGAGCAGCGCATCCGTCGCCTGCGCCAGCGGCGCGAATGCCTCCTCGGCCTCGACCTGTCGCTCGACGATCGGCCGCACGATCACGCGGCGGCGATCGGTGGGGTCTGGCTCGCGCCGGACGTAGCTCGCCTGCTCGAGGCGGTCGATCACGCCGGTGATCGCGCCCGTGGTCAGTCCCGTCAGCTCGGCCAGCCGCCCGGCCGGCACCGGCCCGCTCAGGTTGAGCAGGTCGAGGCATTCCATGTCGGTGCTGTTGAGCCCGAGGCGGTCGGCCGCCGCCTGGCTGAGCAGCACCGACTGTGCGCTAGTCATGCGCAGCGCCCGCCGGAGCGCGCCCAGGAGCTCGCGTCGCCGCGCTGGCGTGTCCCCCCTTGACATTACCCCTCGAGCCGCTTGCCAAATAAATATCTCACAGAATGAGATAAGCCGCCCGCCACCTGCGACAGTGTAGCGCAGCGCTCACCGGCGCAGGTGGCGGGCAACCCGAGGAGTTTGCCATGCCGGACAAACACGTACCCGTCCTGATCGTGGGGGAGGGTCTCACGGGCCTCTCGACCGCGCTGTTCCTCGCCTGGCACGGCGTGCCGCCGCTCCTGGTCGAGCGCCACCCGGACCTCCCGATCCACCCGCGGGCGCGCGGCTTCACCCCGCGCACCGTCGAAATCCTCCGCCAGGCCGGGCTCGAGCCCGCGATCCGAGCTGCCAGCTACGCGCGGGCGGACGACTTCACCTGGGTCGGGGTACGCGCCCGGACGCTGGCCGATGCCGAGTACCAGCCGGTCGATGACGCAGCCGACGAGGGGTTCGGCGACGCCAGCCCGGCGCCGTTCGGCGCGATCGACCAGGACAAGCTGGAGATCATCCTGCGCGCCCGGGCTGAGGCGCTCGGCGCGGATGTGCGATTCTCGACCGAGCTGACCGGCTTCGAGGCGGGTGAGACGGGCGTCACCGCGGAGGTCGTCGACCGGCGCACCGGCGCCCGAAGCACCGTCACGGCAGACTACCTGGTGGCCGCCGACGGTTGGGACAGCCCGATCCGGCAGGCGCTCGGCATCGCACTCGATGGTCCCGGCGTCTTCTTCCACACGCTCAGCGCCGTGATCGAGGCAGACCTGCGGCCGGCGCTGCGCGGCCGGCGCGTGAGCATCGCTTACCTCGAGCACCCGCGGCCCGGCACGGTCTTCCTGGCGCACGACGACGCCGGCCTCCGCTGGGTGTTCGGCGTCGGCTACGCCCCCGAGCGCGGCGAGTCGCCGGCGCAGTTCACCGAGGCGCGCGCGGTGGAGCTGGTGCGGGCGGCCTCGGGGCTGCCCGACGTGGCAGTGACGCTCCGGCCGCAGATCCCGGGCACCGACCTCACGGTGCTCGGCTGCGCCATCGGGGCGCAGCTCGCCCGCTGCTACCGGTCCGGGCGCGTCTTCCTCGTCGGTGACGCCGCGCACATCGTGCCACCGACGGGCGGGCTCGGCGCCAACACCGGCATCCAGGACGCGCACAACCTCGCCTGGAAGCTGGCGGCGGTGGTGCGCGGCCAGGCCGATCCCGACCTGCTCGAGACCTACCACGCCGAGCGGTACGCCGTCGGGCTCCTCACCATGCGCCAGGCGCTGGCGCGCTGGGGGTCGCGGGTCGGCGCTGGGGCGCCGGCCGAGGCCGATCCGCTGCTGCACTACACCGCGGTGGCGTTCGGCTACCGGTACCGCTCGGCGGCGGTGCTCGGCGCGCCCGACGACCCTGCGCCAGCGCTGCTGCCGGCCGAGCTGGCGGCTCAGCCCGGCACCCGCGCGCCGCACGTCCCAGCGACGCGCGACGGGCACGCGCTCTCGACGATCGACCTGTACGGTCGCGGCTTCGTGCTCCTGGTGGGGCCTGGCGGCGAGTCGTGGTTGGCGGCCGCTCGGCAGGTGGCACGGCGGCTCGACCTCCCGCTGGACGCCTACCGCCTCGGGGTCGAGCTACGGGGCGCGGACGCCGCCGCCAGGCACCAGCTCGGCCCGGACGGCGCCATCCTGGTGCGCCCGGACGGCTTCGTCGCCTGGCGGGCCGAGGCGCTCTCGAGCCGGCCGGCGCGCGATCTGGAAGACGTATTGGGCCGGCTGCTGGCCCGCGAGACCGCCCCGTCCCGGCCGGCCGGGTGATCGGCAGTCCGAGGCAGACGATGGTAGGACCACTCAGTCGCGTTCTCCTCAAAGCGTTCGTGGTCTGGGTCGGCGTGCAGCTCGGCGCCGGCATTTACGAGGGGCGGATCGTGATCCCGCAGTGGAGCACGGTGCCGCCCGCGGAGGTCGGGGCCGCCCTCGAGCGCTCCGGCTTCGAGAGCGGCGGGCTCCGTTTCTGGGTGTTCGTCTCGCCGCCCGTCGCCCTGCTCGCGCTGGTGAACGACATCTTCGCGTGGCGATCGACCGGCAAGGCGCGCCCCTGGTGGCTCGCGGCCGCGGCGACGATGGCGCTCGAGAGCCTCGCCACCTACGGCTACTTCGTTCCGACCGCGTTCAGGCTCTTCGAGGCCGAGTCGCTGCCCCCGGCGCAGGTCGAGGCGATGGTGGCCCAATGGGTCGGCCTCAACCCCGTCCACATGCTCGTCGGACTGGCCGCCCTGATCGCGGCGGTGCAGGCACTCGCGTTGCTCGGGGCGGGCGATCCGGGGTCGGCCGCGGCGAAGAGCAGGCAGGGCGCGGGCGGGCCCGCCGGGGCAGTCCGCGGCACACGGTAAGCTGATCGCGGTGACCAGCCGGCTCGTCCAGGTGGCGCTGGTCACGCCCGCAGGCAAGCGTGAACCGGCACCGGTTGAGGGGCGCCGCCGCACTCGGTCGTCGGCGGCCACCGGTTGATCGCGGTGACAGCCGGGCCCGGAGCGGTCCCCTCAGGGGACGGCGCGGGCCCGGTCGCCGGCTCGCAGGGTGGGATCGAGGCGGGGCGGCGTGGCGGCGCCCGCCCACGTCAGAGCGGGGTCGGGCGCCAGGCGGTGCCGTCGAAGCGGAGGATCTCGCGGTAGCCGACGCGGCGCAGCAGCTCGGCCGCCTCGGGGTAGAAGCTGGCGACTTCCTCGGGGCGGTGGGCGTCGGTGTTGACCACGACGGGCAGGCCCAGCGCGTGGGCACGCTCCAGCACCCAGTCGCTCGGGTAGGGCGCGCCCGCGGCCCGCAGCCAGCCCCGGGTGTTCAGCTCGATCGGCAGGTCGGCCGCCCGGATCGCGCGCAGCGTTTCCTCGACGGCGGCGCGGTACCAGGGCGCGTCCTCGCGGAAGTAGCGGCCGTCGGCGTTCCAGATCTTGACGCGGTCGAGGTGGCCGACGAAGGCGATCGGCTCGGCGCGCACCATCGCGCGCTGGAGCGCGTAGTATTCCTCGACCATCCGGCGAGCATCGCCCCCGAAGCTGCGGGCGATCCCCTCGCGCATCACCTCGTCGCTCTCGTCGACGCACCACGGCTCGCCCGGCCCGGCGTGGCCGACGTAGTGGACCGAGCCGACGACGTAGTCGAGCCCCTGGGCGAGCACCGCATCGCGGTGGAACGCCTCCAGGCCGGGGTAGTAGTCGAGCTCGAGGCCGAGAAAGACGGGCAGGCGGTCGCGGTACGCCGCCTGGAGGCGGCGCACCTCGGCGCAGTAGGCCGGCAGGTCGGCCAGCCGCATCGTCCAGCCGGTGTCGAACGGCAAGGGGGCGTGGCTGGAGACGCCGTAGCTGTCGAGGCCGGCCGCGAGCGCCGCCTCGAGGTACGCCTCGATCTCCCCCTTCGCGTCGCAGTAGCGGCTATGGGTGTGGTAGTTGCTGCGGATCGGCGGCACCGGCCTGTCCCTCCAGGTGGGGCAGTGTTCGGGTGGGCGACGCGGTTCGGGTGAGCGGCCGCGCCGACCGTCGGTGCGGATCGTCAACGGCGCCGCACCCCGGTCGGGTCTACCGGCCAGCTAGACGCCGCGCACGAGCTCGGCCTCAGCCGCGATGAAGCCGAACGCCGGCCAGTAGGCGCCGTCGGTGATGCGGCGAAAGAGCGCGATCGCCTCGTCGCGGCGCCCGTGGTAGAGGTGCCAGTTGGCGAGCCCGTAGCCCTCGGTCGCCAGATGCAGGTCGTCCTCGGCGCCCTCCCCGCGCATCAGCTCGGCGGCGTCCTTGAGGCCCTTATAGACGAGCAGCCGGTTGAAGTAGGCGATGTTCTCGCCGTACTGCATCTCGGGGTGGATGCCGTCGAGCACGGCGCGCGCGTCGGCCTCGCGGCCGAGGCGACGCAGCGTCATGGAGAGCCAGTCGGCGACCGCGACGACCTTGTCGTCGGTGTCGGAGACGGCCAGGCAGGCGCGGTACGCCTCGGCCGCGCGCGCGAAGTCGCCGACCAGGTAGCGGGCGAGGCCGAGGTGGTACCAGATATCGAAGCTGCGGTCGTCCAGTTCGGCGGCGCGCTCGAGGTCGGCGATGGCCCGATCGAACCGACGGATCGAGATGTAGCGGTGGCCGCGGTGGCGGTAGGTGAGCGGATTGTCGGGCGCGACCTCGACGGCGCGGGTGTAGGTGTCGACCGCGTCGTGGTAGCGCCAGACGCGGTGGTAGGCGCGGCCGAGCGCGAAGAGGCGCTCGAGGTCGGTCGGCGCCTCCCTGACCGCCGCCTCGGCCGGCGCGACCACGCCCTCCCGGTCGACCTGGGCGTAGAGGGTGCGCCCGAGCGGCGAGACCAGCTCGACGCGCGAGGTATCCAGCTCGATCGGCGCCACGGCAGACTCCCCCTCGGCAAGCGTCAGGCTCGGCACGCGGCCGGCTGATGGAGATGGTCGAAATGATCGTCTGCCGGGTCGGCCGACTGCCCATCGGCCAGCCGGCCGGGCCACGCTAGCCTATTCACAGCGCCCATCAGGATAGCCGCGCCGGCCGCCGGGCGTCAAACGGGGTAGGATAGCGCCATTCAGCACGCGTAGCGGTGGGGCTTCTCCTCCCGTAGCTCCGCCGCCATCAGGCGCAACCGGCCGAGCGAAGGTCACTCCGAGCCGTGCCCCGGCGAGGACATGCGCCGTGCGGGGCATGGGTGCTTCCAGAGCGCTGCCAAGCTCGGGGCGTCAAGCTGCTGACCGTCGGCCGGGGTCGCCGTGGCCGGTCGGCTGTGGTAAGCTCCCCCGAGCGCCCGACTCTACCGGGGTCGGATTCGGGGGGCGGAGCGTGGTCTGGGAGGTCAGGAGAAGCGTGCGCGCGTTGGTGACGGGTGGGGCGGGGTTCATCGGCTCCCACCTCTGCGATCGGCTACTGGCCGAGGGGTACAGCGTCCTCTGCGTCGACAACCTGCTGACGGGCAACCGCGCCAACATCGCCCACCTCGAGGGACGGCCCGGCTTCGAGTTCCGCCAGCACGACGTCACGCAGCCGTTCGAGGCGGGGGTCGACCTCGTCTTCCACCTCGCCAGCCCGGCCAGCCCGCCAGGCTACCTCCAGTTCCCGCTGGCGACGGCGCTCACCAACGCCTTCGGCACCTACCACACCCTCGAGATCGCCAAGCGCTGCCGGGCCAAGTACCTGCTCGCCTCGACCTCCGAGGCCTACGGCGAGCCGCAGGAGCACCCGCAGCGCGAGACCTACTGGGGCCACGTCAACCCCAACGGTGTGCGCAGTTGCTACGACGAGAGCAAGCGCTTCGCCGAGTCGCTCACGTTCATCTACCGGCGCGAGGACGGCCTCGACGCCCGTATCATCCGCATCTTCAATACCTACGGTCCGCGCTCGGACCCCAACGACGGGCGGGTCGTGCCCAACTTCGTCACCCAGGCGCTCAAGGGTGAGCCGATCACCGTCTACGGCGACGGCACCCAGACGCGCAGCCTCTGCTACGTCTCCGACCTCGTCGACGGCATCATGCGCGCGATGTTCACGCCCGACACGGCCGGGGAGGTGTTCAACCTCGGCAACCCCGACGAGCACACCGTGCGCGAGTACGCCGAGATCATCAAGCGCCTCAGCGGCAGCCCCTCCCCGATCGTGCACGTCAACCCGCCCGGCGCGCGCATCATCGACGACCCGTCGCGCCGCCGCCCCGACATTACCAAGGCGCGCGAGCGGCTCGGCTGGCAGCCCCGCGTCGACCTCGAAACCGGGCTGCGCGAGACGATCGACTGGTTTCGCGATCGCCTCGGCGTGCCCCGGGCGCTGACCGCCGACGTCTAGGGTGCGGCCGGGCGATCCCGACGCCGCCGCGGGCGCGGCGAG
>JBHOQZ010000629.1:0-1771 GCA_042408635.1 Chloroflexota bacterium | reverse complement strand
TCGCCGCCGCTCGTGGTCGCCTTCGCGCTCGCCGGCACGGTCGACATCGACCTAGCGCATGAGCCGGTCGGCTACGATCCGGGCGGCCAGCCCGTCTTCCTGCGCGACATCTGGCCGACGCCGGAGGAGATCAACGAGGTGCTCGCCCAGGTCGTCAAGCCCGAGGTCTTCGCGGATGCCAAGCGCACGCTCTTCACCGGCGACGAGCGCTGGCAGTCGCTGCCAGTGCCGACCGGGCCGCTCTTCGAGTGGGACCCCGAGTCGACCTACGTCCGCGAGCCACCCTACTTCGAGGGGATGGCGCCGGAGCCGATCGATCCGGGCGACATCTGCGACGCGCGGGTGCTGGTGATGCTGGGCGACTCGATCACGACGGACCACATCTCGCCCGCCGGCAACATCCCGGTGCGTAGCCCGGCCGGCGAGTACCTGATCGAGCACGGCGTCAAGCCGCTCGACTTCAACAGCTACGGTGCGCGCCGCGGCAACCACGAGGTAATGGTGCGCGGCACCTTCGGCAACATCCGGCTGCGCAACGAGCTGGTGCCCGGCCAGGAGGGCGACTGGACCATCCACTTCCCTACGGGCGAGAAGGTGCGCATCTACGAGGCGTCGATGCGCTACCAGGGTGCCGGCACGCCGCTGCTCGTGATCGCCGGTAAGGAGTACGGCTCGGGCAGCTCGCGCGACTGGGCGGCCAAGGGCCCGAACCTGCTCGGGATCAAGGCGGTGATCGCCGAGAGCTACGAGCGCATCCACCGCAGCAACCTCGTCGGGATGGGCGTGCTACCGCTCCAGTTCAAGGGGGGCGACTCGCGCCAGTCGCTGGGGATCACCGGCAAGGAGACGTTCACGATCGAGGGGATCGCGGCCGGCCTCAAGCCGCTCCAGGAGCTGACCGTGCGCGGCCGGCGCGAGGACGGCTCAGAGTTGAGCTTCCCCGCCATCTGCCGGATCGACACCCCGATCGAGGTCGAGTACTACCGCAACGGCGGCATCCTGCCCTACGTGCTGCGCCGGCTCATGCGCGGCCGCCGCGCGAGCGACTGAACCTTTCGCGCGGGCGGCACCGCCGACCGAGCGCCTGGCTCGAAGCCCCGCGCTCGGTCGGCCAAGCCCCACCCGCTCCGCCAGTACCCTGAGCGGACCGGCGGCGCTCGATCGGCCTCCGAGGGGGCTTCGCCCCGTCAGCGCGGGGGTGATGGCAGGTGCCACGCAACCCTTCACCAGGGTCCGTGAGGTGAGCACGATGATCGACGCTGGCGAGGCAACGACTGCCGCAATCCCCGAGCTGCGGGGGCTGTGGCGCGGGCGACCGATGCCCGAGTACGGCGCGTCGGCCTGGCTCGCCAAGCAGGCGCTCCTCACGCCGCAGCGGGAGGCGCTGGTCGAGGGGGCGACGCGCCGTACCTACCGCCAGCTCGACCAGCGGGTGACGCGGCTCGCCCGTGCCCTCCATGCCAAGCTCGGTATCCGGCGCTTCGACCGCGTCGCCACCCTCACCTTGAACGCGATCGAGTTCGTGGAGCTGTTCTACGCCACGGCGCGGCTCGGCGCGCTGCTGGTGCCGCTCAACGTGCGGCTCGCGCCGCGCGAGCTCGCCTACCAGCTCCGCGACAGCGGCGCGCGGGCGCTGTTCGTCGGCCCAGAGCTGGCGGAGCTGGCCGCCGTGCTTCCGGCCGGCCTGCCGGTCGAGCGGCGCATCGCCATCGGCGACGAGTACGAGGCGCTGCTCGCCGCGGCCAGCGGTGACAGGACCGGCTCGACCGCC
>JBHOQZ010000628.1:0-2770 GCA_042408635.1 Chloroflexota bacterium | reverse complement strand
CCGGAGACCGCGCCGCTCGGCTCGGGCGAGGCACCGAGCCCGGCAGCGGGCGCGGGCGCGCCCTGGACCTGCGGCTGCCGCGGCTCCTCGGGGGCCGGCGGCGGCTTGGGCAGGTTGAAGATCGCCTCGAGTTGCTCGCGCTCGAGCGTCTCGTGCTCGATCAGCGCGTCGGCCAGCGCGTCGAGGATGTGGCGGTTCTCGACGATGATCTTGGTCGCGCGAGCGTAGGCCTCGTCGATCAGGCGCCGCACCTCGGCGTCGATCTGCTCGGCCACCTTCTCGCTGTAGTTCTTCTGCTCGGCGATCTCGCGCCCCAGGAAGACGAGCTCGTCCTTGTGGCCAAGCGCGACCGGGCCGAGCACCTCGCTCATGCCGTACTCGGTGACCATGCGGCGGGCGATGTTGGTCATCTGCTGGATGTCGCCCTCGGCGCCGGTGGTGACGTCGCCGAAGCGGATCTCCTCGGCGATCCGCCCGCCCATGCCCCAGGCGAGATGGTCCTGGAACTGCTTCTTCGTCCAGAGGTAGCGGTCTTCCGTCGGCAGCAGGCGGGTGTAGCCGCCCATCATGCCGCGCGCGATGATCGAGACCTTGTGGACGGGGTCGGTGTTGTCGAGGAAGCGCGCCACCACCGCGTGGCCGGCCTCGTGGTAGGCCACCACCAGCTTCTCGCGCGGGCTGATCATGCGGCTCTTGCGCTCGGGGCCGGCGATCACCCGGTCGATCGACTCCTCGAACTCCTCCATGCCGATGACCTTCTTGTTGCGCCGCGCCGCCAGGATCGCCGCCTCGTTGACGAGGTTGGCGAGGTCGGCGCCGGAGAAGCCCGGCGTCTGCTTGGCGAGTGTATCGAGCGTCACCGACTTGTCCAGGGGCTTGCCCTTGGTGTGGACCTCGAGGATCGACTTGCGCCCGTTGATGTCGGGCCGGTCGAGCACGACCTGCCGGTCGAAGCGGCCGGGCCGCAGCAGCGCCGGGTCGAGCACGTCCGGCCGGTTGGTCGCCGCGATCACGATCACGTTCGTGTTCGTGTCGAAGCCGTCCATCTCGACCAGGATCTGGTTGAGCGTCTGCTCGCGCTCGTCGTGGCTGCCGCCCAGGCCGGCGCCGCGCTGCCGACCGACCGCGTCGATCTCGTCGACGAAGACGATGCAGGGCGCGTTGCGCTTCGCCTGCTCGAAGAGGTCGCGCACGCGGCTCGCGCCGACGCCGACGAACATCTCGACGAACTCCGAGCCGGAGATGCTGAAGAACGGCACCCCCGCCTCGCCGGCGACGGCGCGCGCCAGCAGCGTCTTACCGGTTCCCGGCGGGCCGACCAGCAACACGCCGCGCGGGATGCGCGCGCCCAGCGCCACGAACTTCTCGGGGTACTTCAGGAACTCGACGACCTCCTGCAGCTCCTGCTTCGCCTCCTGGACGCCCGCCACGTCGCTGAAGGTGATCGTCGGCTTGTTGCCCAGGAACATGCGCGCCCGGCTCTTGCCGAAGGAAAGCGCCTGGTTGTTGCTCCCCTGCGCCTGGCGCATCATGAAGAGGAGGAAGCCGCCGAGGAAGATGAACGGCAGGAACTGGAGCAGAACGCCCAGCCAGTTGCCGAACTCCGCCGGCTTCTTGATGTCGATCTGCACGGCGTCGATCTGCTCCGGAGTCAGCCCGGAGTTGCGTAGGTAGTCGGTGAAGCCGACGCCGGGCTCCTTGCGGGTGAGGTACTTGTTGCCCTGCTTGGGCGTGACCGTGATCGTGTCGCCCTCGACCTGCACCGAGGCGACGCGCCCGTTGCGCATATCGGTGATGAGCTGGCTAATCGGCTGGTCCTGAACCGGACCGCCACGGCCGCCCTGCGGGAACAGCGAGAAGAACATCGCGATCCCGGCTACCAGGATCAGCAGGTAGATGAAGCTGTTCCTCAGCCACTTGGTATCCATCTGTGCTTTAGAGCCTCCGACTCGGCGCCGTGGCCACCGTGGGGTAGTGACTCCTTGATTATACTTGCCCAACTAGGCTGGATCAAACCGCACCCGGCCGCGCAAGCCGGCCCGTCCTCGCCTCCGAGGGGCGCGGCCGCCTGATCTGGCGCTCGCCAGGGCTCCTCGGCTACCCTCCGCCGTAGATCGAGGGTTTGAGCACGCCGATGTAGGGCAGGTTGCGGTAGCGCTCGGCGTAGTCGAGACCATAGCCGACCACGAAGCGGTTCGGGATCCGAAAGCCTACGTAGTCGGCGCGGACGTCCACCTGGCGCGGCACCTGCTTGTCGAGCAACGCGCAGACGCGCACGCTCGCCGGGTTGCGTGTCGACAGGTTCTCGATGATGTAGTTGAGCGTCAGGCCGCTGTCGATGATGTCCTCGACCACGAGGACGTTCTTGCCCTCGACGCTCTCGTCGAGATCTTTCAAGATTCGGACCACGCCGCTCGACTGCGTGCTCGCCCCGTAGCTCGAGATCGCCATGAAATCGATCTCGACCGGCAGCTTCAGCTCGCGGGCGAGGTCCACCAGGAACAGGATCGCCCCCTTGAGCACGCCCAGGAGCAGCAGCGGCTGACCGGTGTAGTCGCGCTCGATCTCGGCGGCCAGCTCCGTCACCCGGCGCCGGATCGTCTCGGCATCCAACAGCTTCGTTTCGATGTCGTCGTCGAGTTCATGCGCCACGGTGCGCCCGTCGGCCTGCATCACCCGCTCCCCCTCGCGCCTCGTCGTCCTGCTCGTCCGCCTCGTGCTAGCTTACACCATGCCCAGCGCGCAGCCGTGCGCGGCCGCCAGCGGCTCG
>JBHOQZ010000624.1:0-1369 GCA_042408635.1 Chloroflexota bacterium | reverse complement strand
CGCGGTCGGCGGCACTCCGCTCAGGCTGAGCACGCTGATGCCAAGCCCGGCGGCGAGCGCTGGCCGCCGCCGGGCCAGTCCCCGTGGGTCTCCCCCAGACGCGGCCAGGCAGACGAGCCCCAGCGAGCCGGCAAGCGATTGGACCAGGAAGCTCCAGACGACACCCGAGGGGTCACCCGGAGGGCTGAGGGCGAGGCCGGCCAGGCTCAAGGCGGCGTTCGCCCCGATCAGGGAGGCGAGGTAGCGGGCGGGATGCTTCTCGCCCAGGGCGACCACCCCTCCGAGAGCGCCTCCGAGCGCACTGACGACGGCCAGCCCGCTTCGAGCGGCCGAATCGCCCAGAACCCAGGGATCGGCCCCGATCGCGTTCGCGCACATCGCGGCAGTGGCGCTTCCGAGCACGGCGACGACGAGCGCCGCGCCGGCCGGCGCATCGGCGCAGAGCGCGGGCAGCCAGAAGGCAAAGGGAAGGGCGCCGCCGCTCACGCCAATCCCCACGACGAACAGCCCGGCCACCGAACCGAGGATGCCCGGACCGGGCTGGCGGGCGTAGAGGCGGTCGAGAACGCCGGCGATCAGGAGCGCGCTGCCAGCGAGGCCGAGCCAGGTCAGGTAGCCCCGCGCGGCGCCTGCGCCCGCGTGCGGTGGCGGCAGACCCGTCACGTGGTCGGACTGGATCGCGGTCGGAGCGCCCGGGGGAGGGAGGGGGAGGAGCGCGACCGTGATCACGAGCAGTGTCAGCGCAGTTACGACCAGGCTCGACCCCGCCGCGGCGAGGATCGCCAGGCCGCCGAGGGCGAGCAGCCCCCCTGGAGCCGCCTCGTTCCCGAGCTCGGGCGAGCTCGCGACCCGTCCGCGCGGCGTGAGCGCTCCGCCGAGCGTAACGCGGGCGAGGCTGGCCAGGGAGCCGACCAGGACCACGAGCGCTCCAGTGGGCGAGAGCGCGAGGGGGACGCCGAGCGCGACGAAGGCTGGCTCGGGTATTCCGCCGGTCGCGCTGCTCAGACCAGCCAGTAGGATCCCGATCTCGAGCAGCAGCGCTAGTGTCGTCAGCCCGGTGCGCCAGGGCGACAGGTCGCGAGCCCGCTCGATCACGGAGACGAGGCCGGCCGCGACCGCGCCGACGAGAGGCAGGACGATCGCCCCGGTTGTCATACCGGCTGCTGGAAGCGAGCAGCGTCGGGGCTCCCCGGACGCGGCGAATCGCTCGTCGAGGCTCGTGCGCCGCCGGCCACCGCCGAATCAGGAGGGGCCGGCGGCACCGCCTCTCCCGCGCGGGAGACGAGGCCGAGCGCGAGGGCGACCTGGGCCGCCGCGAGCAGAATCAGCTCGCCCGCCGGTGCCATTGGATCGGCGTGGAGGAGCGCGA
>JBHOQZ010000273.1:0-7405 GCA_042408635.1 Chloroflexota bacterium | reverse complement strand
TGGTCGGCGCCAACGGCGCCGGCAAGTCGACGACGCTCAACACGATCTCGGGGCTGCTCGTGCCGCGCGAGGGCACGATCCGCTTCAAGGGGCGCGACATCACCGGCTGGCGGGCCGACCGGGTGGCGGCGCTGGGGCTGGAAGATGATCGAGAGCATGATGATGAGGCCGTTGACGATGTCGCGCTGGGCCTGGAGGAAGCGCAGCGTCTCCGGCAGCGAGGTCAGGAGCGCCGCGCCCACGATCGGCCCGAGCCAGTGGGCGGTGCCGCCCAGCACTGCCGAGGCGAGGATGTCGACCGCGCGCGTGAAGACGTAGTTCTTCGGGTCGATCACGCGCACGATCGGCGTGCTGAGCGCGCCCGCGCCGGCCGCGATCGCCGCGCCGAGCATGAAGACGAGCAGCTTGTAGCGCAGCACGTTGATGCCGAGCGTCGCGGCGGCCGACTCGTCGAGCTTGATCGCGGCCATGATGCGCCCGTAGCGCGAGCGGTAGAGCGTGGCCGCGATGTAGGCGAGCGCCAGCACGTAGAGCAGCAGTGGCCAGGTCGTCTCCGGTAGCCCGAGGATGATGCGCGGGCTCGTGAACGGCAGCGTGATCCCCTCGGCACCGTTGAACACCGTCAGGTTCGGCTGGCCCGTGAGGCCGCGCAGGAACTTGTCCCCGTTGAGGACGCCGATGCGCACGATCTCGCCGAAGCCGAGCGTGGCGATGGCGAGGTAGACGTCGCGCAGCCGCAGCACGAGCAGGCCGAGCGGCAAGGCGACGAGCGCCCCGAGCGCGAGCGCGAGCAGGAACGAGACCGGCAGCGGCACGCCCGCCCGCGTCGCCAGCACCGCGGCCGTGTAGGCGCCGATCGCCATGAAGCCCGCGTTGGCGAGCGAGAGCAGCCCCGTCGCCAGCGTGAGGTAGATGCTGAGCGCGAGCGCGATGTTGATCAGCACAAAGTTGATCGTGGCGATGTTGTTCTGGATGACCTCAGGCATCGCTCTCGCTCACGCCCGCACCACGCCCGAGCGGCCGAAGAGGCCGCTCGGGCGCACCAGCAGCATCACGATCAGCAGGCCGAAGACGAAGGCGTCGCGCAAGCTGCTGTCGATGTAGCCGACGGTGAGCACGCGGATCAGCCCGACCAGGAACGCCGCGATGGCGGCGCCGCCGATGCTGCCCATGCCGCCCACGATGATCACCGTCAGGCCGGCCAGCTCGACCTCGTTGCCCATGGTCGGCTCGAGCCGGTTGAAGGCGAGGCCGAGCAGCGCCCCCGCCGCCCCCGCCAGCGCCCCCGAGAGGAAGAACGTCTGGGCGACCACCCAGTCGACGTTGATGCCCAGCAGCCGGGCCGTGCGCTCGCTGAAGGCGATCGCCCGGATCGCCCGGCCGGTGCCGGTGCGTGTGATGAGCAGGTTGAGCCCGAGGATGAGCACGAGCGCCAGGCCGAGCACCAGCACCTGCACCGGCGCGATCACGGCGTTGCCCGGCAGGAAGAACGGCTGGGTGGGGAAGAGATTGGGCGGGAAGCGCGAAACCTGGGCGCCGAAGATCCCCTGCGCCAGGCTGATCAGGATGATCGAGGCCCCGATCGAGGCGATCATCGGCGCCAGGTGCGGCACCTGCTGCACCCGCAGCGGCACGATCGCCCGGTAGTCCGCCACGATCCCCGCCAGCATCAGGAGCGCGCCGGCCGCGATCAGGCCGGACTTGACCGGCTCGCCCCACGACCCGACCAGCCCCAGCAGCAGCACGGGAAAGCCGAGCCAGAGCACGACGCCGCCGCGCGTGAGGCTGCGCAGCGGCTTGAAGGCGAGCCGGTCGAGCACGACCGCGAGCAGCCCGGCCCCGATCATCGCCACCGGGATCGCGACCCAGAGCGGCAGCCCGAACCGGGTCACGCAGATCAGGCCGAAGAAAGCGCCCCACATGTAGGTGGCGCCGTGGGCGAGGTTGACGATCTGGAGGGAGCCGAACACCAGCGTGTAGCCCATGGCGAAGAGCGCCAGCGCGGCCCCCTGCCAGATGCCGTTGACGAGCTGCTGCGGAAGCTGCTCCATCCTCCGCCTGCCGGCCGTCTACTGGAACAGTTCGAACTTGCCGTTGCGCACGATCTGGACGATCGGCGGGTGGATCGGGTTGCGGTCGGCCGAGAACGAGAAGGTGCCGAGCACGGTCGGCAGCTCGCGGATGTTCGCCATCGCGTCGCGGATCGCCGGCGACTCGTTCGAGTTCGCGTTCTTGATCGCGGTCGCGAGGATGTAGACGCCCGCGTACGCCTGGGCGGCGAACTGGTCCGGCGCCGAGCCGAACTTCGCCGTGTAGTTCGCCACGAACTGCTGGTTGCCCGGCGTGTCGTTCGAGATGAACCAGGCCGCACCGGAGATGGCGCCCTCGGCCGCCTGGCCGGCGAGCTGGGCGAGCTTGGGTGAGTTGAAGCCGTTGCCGCCGATGAAGTGGACGCTCTCCGGGATGCCGAGCTGGCGCGCCTGGACCATGATGCCGGCCGCCTCCTCGGCCAGCGCCGAGGTGACGATCGCCTCGGGGTTGAGGCCGCGGATCTTGGTGAGCTGGGCGGAGAAGTCGGTGTCGCCCTTCTTGAACGTCTCGGTCGCCACGATCTGGACGCCGTTCGCCTCGAGCGCCGCCTTGAAGACGTCGTAGCCGCTCTTGGTGAAGGCGTCGTCGTCGCCGTACATCACCGCGACCTTGGAATAGCCGAGCTTCTCCTTGGTCACCTTGATCGTGTTCGGCTGCACCGCGCTCTCGGGCAGGCTGTTGCGGAAGATGAAGTCGCCGATCTCGACGATGCCGCCGGCCGTGTTCGACACGCCCAGCACGACCACGCGCCGATCCTGAGCGATCGGGTCGGCGGCGCGCGCGGTGTCAGAGAGGGTCGGCCCAATGATCGCCACCACGCGGTCCTGGTTGATCAGCTTCTCGAAGGCGGCGATCCCGCCCTCCTTGGTCGAGCGGTCGTCCTCCAGGGTGAGCTTGAGCCTGGCGTCGCCGAGGAAGCCCGAGCCGTTGATCTCCTCGACCGCCATCTCGACCGCGTTCTTCTGCGAGCCGCCGTAGATCGCGGCGCCGCCCGTGAGCGAGAAGACCGCGCCGACCGGGATCTCGCCGGTGAGGTCGGTCGAGGGCCGCGCCGCGACGCTCCCGACCCCGAGCGCGCTCAGGAGCAGGCCGGCGACGACGAGAAGCGAGAGCACAACACGTTGCATGGGGTCACTCCTCCTCGAGTCCCGCTGAGTGTGGCACGCGCGCAGGCAAAGCGCCCACCCTAGTATATCCGACGGGCGCTCGCCTGACACCTGCCGGCCCCCGCCCACTTGTCTGCCTCCTGTCCCCCCAGCCTGGGGGAACCGGCCGGGATGGTGGAGCGGTAGCCGGGCCAAACGCTACTTCTGGGCCGAGGGCACGAGCAGGCGCTCGAGCTCTTCGAGGAGGAGGTTGGCGAGCCAGCCGAGCAGCGCCGTCACGATCAGGCCCACGTACATCACTTCCAGGTTGAACGTCTGGTAGGCGCGCCAGATCAGCGCTCCGACGCCGTCGCGCGAGCCGAGGAACTCGGCCCCCACGATCACCGTGATCGCGAAGCCCATCGCCAGCCGGCAGCCGGCCATGATGAACGGCAGCGCCCCCGGCAGCGCCACCGTCCGGTAGAGCTCGAGCCGCGGCGCGCCGACCGTGCGCCCGACGTCGAAGTAGATCGGGTTGATCTGGAGCACGCCCGCCACCGTGTTGACCAGCACGAGGAAGAAGACGCTGATGATTACGATCGCGATCTTCGACGCCTCCCCGATCCCCAGTACGACCATCACCAGCGGCAGGATCGCGATCTTCGGGATCGGGTAGATCACCGCCGCCGCTGGCATCAGGAGCAGCCGCACCGGCCGCGATAGCCCCATCGCCATCCCAAGGGCGATCGCGGGCAGCGTTGCCGCGAGGAAGCCGACCAGCACGCGCAGCGCGCTCACCTTCACGTCGCCCAGCAGCTCCCCGCTCGCCAGCAGCGCGCCGACGGTGCCCACGATCGCGCTCGGCGGCGGGAAGAAGAGCGGGTTGAGCCAGCCGGCCCGGCTCGCTACCTCCCAGAGCGCGAGCAGGCCGAGCGGCCCCGCCAGCGTCAGCAGCCTATCGCGCACGCTCGTGCTCCTCCTCGGCGCGGGCGCGGACCACCTCGTCGCGCAGCTCCGACCAGACCTGCTCGAAGCAGGCGCCGAAGGCGGGGTCGCTCTTGAGCGCGTAGGGGTTGCGCGGCCGCGCCAACGGCACGTCGATGATGAGCTTGATCCGGCCGGGGTGGGCGGTCATCACCACCACCCGGTCGCCCAGCACCAGCGCCTCGTCGATGCTGTGGGTGACGAAGAGCACCGTCTTGCGCTCGGCTTGCCAGATCCGCAGCAGCTCCGCCTGGAGCCAGAGGCGGTTCTGTTCGTCGAGATTGCCGAACGGCTCGTCCATGAGCAGCACATCGGAGCCGGAGGCGAGCGCGCGAGCGATCGACACGCGCTGGCGCATCCCCTCCGAAAGCTGGTGCGGGTAGGCGTCGGCGAAGCGCGAGAGCCCCACGGTGGCGATCAGCGCCTCGACGGTGCGCCGCGCCTCCGCGCGCGGCCGCCGCTGGAACCGCAGGCCGTACTCGACGTTCTGCCGCACGGTGTACCAGGGAAAGACGCCGTGGCCCTGGAAGACCATGGCGGTGGCCGGCCGCTGGGGCTGGCCGGCCGCGCCCGCGCGGTCGTGCCCGACCTCGATCGTGCCCGTGCTCGGCCGCTCGAGCCCCGCCACCAGCCGCAGCAGCGTCGTCTTGCCGCAGCCCGAGGGTCCGACCAGGCAGCAGAACTCGCCCTCCGGGATCACCAGGTCGATCCCCGCCACGGCAACGATCTCTCCCTGCCGCGCCGGGTAACGCTTCGTCAGCCCGCTGGCCTTGATGGCTACCGGCCGCGCGGCACCGTTCGCCGCGAATTCAGCCGGCGCCGCCGCCAGCGGCGCGAGCGCACTGGCCTGGGGCACCTCGGCTGCCGTCATCGTTCCCCTCCGAGACGCCGCCGCGCCGCCTCAACCAGCCGCGTATCCAGGAACCGCTCCAGCGGGAGCGGGTCGGTGTAGGCTAACTGCCCGCGCGCCAGGAAGAACCGCTGCATCCGCTCCCACTCCACCACGTTGAGTCGACCATCTGGATCGAAGCCGGGCGGGCTGGCCGCCTCGATCACCTCGGCCGGCACATCGGTCACCCGTGCCAGGACGGCGAGGTTGGCCGGGTCGCGCCAGCCAGCGCCCTGGAGATCGCGACAGGCGCGCAGGTAGGCCGCCAGAAACCGCTCGGCTGCATCGGCCCGCTCGGCCGCAAAGCCTGCGTTCAGGTACACCGCGGTGGGCTGCCCCTGCACGATGAAATCGTCCGCCAGCCGGCGCGCCAGCCCGCGGCGCTCGGCGAGTGTGATCAGCGGCTCCGGCAGGATCGCCGCTGTCAGCGCACCACCCTCCATGGCCGCCGGCATCTGGGCGAACGGCAGCGGCACCAGCTCCACCTCGGCGATCGTCAGCCCCGCTCGCCTCAGCGCCTGATCGAGCCAGTACTCGGCCGCCGCCCCCGGCGCATCGATACCGACCCGGTGGCCACGCAAGTCGGCGGGCGCGCGGATCCCTCGGGCGTACGCCGCCTCAGCCACCACCAGTGGGGTGGCCAGTGGCGGACTTTCCGTGTGCAGCGGTGCCACGACCCGCACCGGCACGCCCCGCTGCACCGCGTTGAAGAGCGCGGCGCCCACCCCACCTGCCCCGATGTCGAACTGCCCACTGGCCGTTTGCACCAGCATATCGACACCGCCGCCCAGCGGCACCAACTGCACCGGCACGCCGGCCTCCGCGTAGTACCCCTTCTCTGCGGCCAAATACAGCGGCGCGTGATTGAGGATAGGCAGGTAGCCCACTCGAACGACCTGGCTCGGTTCGCCAGCAGCGGGGCTCGGCGAAGCGACCACCACCGGCGGCGCACCGCTCGTGCCCGCGGCTGGGGCACCTCCAGCGCCGGTCGATCGGGTCGGGGTGCACGCCACGCCTGTCGCCGCGGCGGCGAGTAGCACGCTCAATGCGAGGGGGAACACGACCTGGACCACTGTTGTTCATCTCCACGCCCCGCGGCGGGCCCGTGGGCGCGCACGGGTCTTGACCGCGGCCAGTGCCGCCTGGTCGACCCGACCAGCGGTTCGCTGCCGCTACCCGTCCGCTGAGCCATCGACGCTCGCGCCGCTGGGCCGGCTCAGCCGCCGACTCGGCCGAGCCGTTGCAGGGCGGCGTCGACGTAGCGGCTGTCGACCAGGCGGGCGACGTCGATCGGGTCGCGGTAGGTGAGCTGGTTCTGCGCCATGAAGAAGCGCTGCTGCTGCTCCCAGTCGGGGAGGTTGATCCGGCCGTTGGGTTCGAAGCGCGGCGGGCTAGCCGCCACGATCACGTCGGCCGGCACCCGCGTCTGGCGCTCGAGGATCGCCACGTTCGCCGTGTCGCGCCAGCCATCGCCCTGGAGGTCGCGGCAGGCGCGGAGGTAGGCGACCATGAAGCCCTCGGCCGCGGCCGGGTTGCGGCCGGCCCAGTCGGTGTTGTAGTAGACCGCCGTCGGCTGGGCGCCGTCGAGGAAATCGTCGCTCAGCCGCACCGTGATCCCGCGCCGCTCGGCGAGCGTGGCCAGCGGCTCCGCCAGCATCCCCGCCTCGATCGCGCCCGACTCGAGCGCCGCCACCATCTGGTCGAACGGGATCGCCTGGAGATCGATGTCGTTGATCGTCAGGCCCTTCTGGCGCAGCGCGGCGTCGAGCCAGTACTCGGTCGCGGCGCCGCGCGCGTTGATCGCGACCTTCTTGCCGCGCAGGCTCGCGGCGTCTTTGATGGCGCCGCTCTCGACGCTCGCCCGGCGCGCCACCAGCGGCGTCGACATCGGCTTGCTCTCGGCGTGGAGCGGGGCGACGACCCGCACCGGCACTCCGCGCTGGAAGGCGTTGAACAGCGCCGAGCCAACCCCGCCCGCGCCGATGTCGAACTGGCCGCTGGCGGTCTGGATCAGCATGTCGGCGCCGCCCGCCAGCGGGGTGAGCTGCACGTCGAGCCCCTGCTCGCGGTAGTATCCCTTCTCCAGCGCCAGGAAGAGCGGCGCGTAGTTCAGGATCGGCAGGTAGCCGACGCGCACCGTCGTGAGCGGCCCGCTCGGCGCCGCCGTCACCGGACTGGCTGCCGCCGTGGGCGAGGCGACGCCGCCGGCCGCCGGGCTGGGCGATGTCGAGGCAGCGGGGCTCGCCGCCGCACTACCCGCCGCCGGCGAGCCGGCCGGTGAGGCCGCGACCACGGGGGAGCCGACCGGCGACATGACCGCCACCGGCGACGCGGCCGCCGGCGACGCCACGGGCGA
>JBHOQZ010000614.1:0-1429 GCA_042408635.1 Chloroflexota bacterium | reverse complement strand
CGCGAGCGGGATCGGGAGGGTTGGCGATGGCAGATGTCGGGGTGCGGCCGGCGGCCGAGAGCGCGTCGGCGCGGGCGCGGGGCGTGCTGGCTGCGTTCGGGATCGGCGACGAGGTGACGGGCGTTGCGGTCGGCGGGCGCGAGGTCGAGCGGCCGGGCGGGCCGGTGATCGAGACGCTCGACCCGACCACGGGTGAGGTGCTGGCGCGCGTGCGCACAGCCGGCGCGGAGGACGTCGCGGCGGCGGTCGAGGCGGCCCAGGCGGCGTTTCTCCGGTGGCGGAGCGTGCCGGCACCGCGGCGCGGCGAGCTGATGCGCCAGCTCGGCCACGCGCTGCGCCAGCGCAAGGAAGAACTGGCGCGGCTCGTCACCCTCGAGAACGGCAAGATCCTGAGCGAGGGCCGGGGCGAGGTGCAGGAGGCGATCGACATGGCGGATTTCGCCGTCGGTCTCTCGCGCCAGCTCTACGGCCTGGCGATGCACAGCGAGCGCCCGAACCACCGCATGTTCGAGCAGTGGCACCCGCTGGGCATCTGCGCCGAGATCACCTCGTTCAACTTCCCGATCGCGCCCTACTTCTGGGGCTCGATGCTGGCCGGCGTCTGCGGCGACAGCGTCCTCTGGAAGCCCTCGTCGCTCACGCCACTCTGCGCGATTGCGGCGCAACGGATCATCGACCAGACGTTCGCGGGCACCGAGGCGGAGGGTGTCTTCAACCTCGTCATCGGCTCCGGCGCCACGGTTGGTGAGGCAATCCTGCAGGAGCCGCGCATCCCGCTCGTGCAGGCGACCGGCTCCTGCGTGATGGGCAAGCGCGTGGCCGAGGTGGTGGGCGGGCGCTACGGCCGCACCATCCTCGAGCTGGGCGGCAACAACGCCATCGTCGTCCTCGACGACCTGGACGAGCCCGGCTTCCAGCTCGCGGTCCGCGCGATCGTCTTCGCGGCGGCGGGCACCGCCGGCCAGCGCTGTACCACGGCCCGCCGCCTGCTCGTGCAGCGCGGGATCGCGCCGCGCCTGGTCGAGGCGCTCGTGCGCGCCTACCGCAGCATCCCGATCGGTGATCCGCTCGAGCCGGGCACCCTCATGGGGCCGCTGATCACCGCCGACGCCGTCGACGACTACCTGGCGGCGATCGCGCGGATCCGCGGCGAGGGCGGGGAGGTGCTGACCGGCGGCCGGCGCGTCGACCGACCGGGCTTCTTCGTCGAGCCGACGATCGTGCGCGCCACGGCCGCGATGACCTATTGGCACGAGGAGATCTTTGCGCCGATCCTAACGGTGATCGAGGTCGACGATCTGGAGGAGGCGATCCGGCTCAACAACGTCGTGCCGCAGGGGCTCTCCTCCAGCCTCTTCACGACCAGCCTGCGCGCGGCCGAGCGCTGGCTCTCGGCGGCGGGCAGCGACTGCGGCATCGCGAACATCAA
>JBHOQZ010000613.1:0-4150 GCA_042408635.1 Chloroflexota bacterium | reverse complement strand
CGCGGCCCGAAAATCGTCGCCATCGGCGGCGGCACCGGCCTCTCGACGCTGCTGCGCGGCCTCAAGCAGCACACCGCGAACCTGACCGCGATCGTGACTGTGGCCGACGACGGCGGCAGCAGCGGCCGTCTCCGGCGCGATCTGGCGGTGCCGCCGCCGGGCGACTTCCGCCAGTGCATCGTGGCGCTGGCCGAGGCGGAGCCGCTGATGACGAAGCTGTTCCAGTACCGCTTCACCGAGGGTGAGGGACTGGAGGGGCACAGCTTCGGCAACCTCTTCATCGTGGCGATGCTCGGCGTGAGCGGCGGCAACTTCGAGCGGGCGATCGCCGAGACCAGCCGTGTGCTGGCGGTGCGCGGTGAGATCCTGCCCTCGACGCTGGCCGACGTGCGCCTACGCGGCCACTTCGCCGACCGCTCGATCGTCGTGGGCGAGTCGCAGATCACGCACGCCGGCAAGCCGATCGAGCGCATCTCGATCGAGCCCGAGCACGTGCCGGCCTACCCCAAGGCGCTGCGGGCGATCCTCGACGCCGACCTGATCGTGGTCGGCCCCGGCTCGCTCTACACGAGCGTCCTGCCGAACCTGCTTGTCGAGGATATCACCCGCGCGATCCGCGCCTCCTCGGCGCTCAAGGTCTATGTCTGCAACGTCGCCACCCAGCACGGCGAGACCGACAACTTCAAGGTGATGGACCACGTCCACGCCATCGCCCGCCACGTCGGCGGCAACTTCTTCGACTGTGTCGTCGTCAATTCCAATGTCGGTGTGGCCGACGGCCGCAGCAACGTCCATCCCGTCGCCCCCAACGTCGACCTGCGCGAGCCGCTCGCCGCCGAGGTGATCCTGGCCGACGTGATCGACGAGACGAACCCCGCGCGCCACGATCCCCAGAAGCTGGGGGCGGCGCTGCTGCGCCTCTACTTCGAGCGGGCGAATGGCCGGGGCAGCAACAACGGCAACGCCGCCGCGCTCGAGCGCTTCCGCGAGGTCGGGGATTAGCGTGCGCCGCCCGCCCGCCGCGACTCGACGGTGGCGCGTTGCCTCCGCCCCCGACACCCTTCGGTGTCAGCCATGCGTGTGACCTGGAACCGTCTGCCCATCCCGGCCGGGGCGCGCCCCGCCGGCCCGCTCGATCTCGCCCGCCGCGTCGTGTCGCGCCTGCTGCTCTGGCTGGCGGTCGGCGTGGCCCTGTTCTGGCTGGTTGTGCGCGCCTGGATGGGGGTGGTGACACACGACGCGATCTACACCGACCCGGCCGCGGTGCCGCCGGCCCCGGTGGCGCTGGTGCTGGGCGCGGGCGTCAACGGCGACGGCAATCTGTCGTCGGCGGCCGACAACCGCGTGATCGCGGCGGCCGAGCTCTACCGGCTCGGCAAGGTGAAGAAGCTCCTCATCTCGGCCGACAACAGTTCGATCTGGTACGACGAGGTGACGCCGATGCGGCGTCGCGCCATCGAGCTGGGCGTGCCCGAGGCGGACGTCGCGGCCGACTACGCCGGCTTCCGCACCTACGACAGTTGCTACCGGGCGCGCGCGATCTTCGGCGTCGAGCGCGCGATCATCGTGTCGCAGATCTTCCACCTGCCGCGTGCCGTCTACATCTGCGAGCAGCTCGGCGTCGACGCCGACGCCCTGGCCGCGGCCGATTTCCGCTGGCCCTGGCTGCTGCGCTCGTGGCTGCGCGAGGAGCCGGCCAAGCTCAACGCCTGGCTCGAGGTCCACCTCTTCCGGCCGCTACCCACCTTCCTCGGCCCCCGCGAGGAGCTCTAGCCGGCGCCGGCCCCCGATTCGCGTCGCGAATCGACACCACCTGCAGCGCGGACGGGTACCTGACGGCGCACCGGGAGGCAGCGGCGGCGCGACCATGGCCGTGGCCGGCCGGGGCGCGGCGCGCGGCCGGCCGGCGTATAATGGTGCCGGATCAACCACACCGGGCAGGCTCGTGCGTCACGTCAATCCCTTCGCCGCCGCGACGCTCCTCCTCAGCGCCCTGCTCGCGGGCGGCCTGGCCCTCTTCCTCCTCTGGCCGGACCCCTCGCGCGCCGCTGACCTCGCACCCCTCGACTGCGCGCCGGCGGCCGAGACCTCGCCCGCGGCCGGCGGGACCTCGTTCCGGCGTTTCACGCTGGTGGCAGCGCCCGCCAGCGTCACCCCGAGGGCCGGGCTCACGCTCCCTGTCTGGGCGTTCAATGGCAGCGTCCCCGGACCCGAGCTGCGCGCGCGCGTGGGCGACCGGGTCGAGGTGACGGTCTGCAACGGGCTGCCCACGCCCGTCGCGGTCCACTGGCACGGCTACCCCGTGCCGAACGCCATGGACGGCGTGCCGGGGTTGACGCAGGACGCGATCCCGCCCGGTGGCCGCTTCACCTACGCCTTCGACGCCACCAGCCCCGGCACCTACTGGTACCACTCGCACCAGGCGAGCACGCTCCAGGTCGACCGCGGGCTGTTCGGCGCGCTCGTCGTCGAACCGCGCCAGACGCCGCCCGCTGAGGCGGTCGACCGCGACCTGACGCTCGTGCTGGCCGACCGGCAGGGGCTCGGGGCCGGCCCGGCCGACCTCTCCGAGGTCGAGTCGGTGCGCCAGGCACTCCGCCAGGCGGTCGGGCTGGCGCCTATCGCCCCGCCCACGCTCAACGGGCGCGCCTACGAGGCGGCCGAGCCGCTTACGCTGCGAGCGGGCGAGCGCGTGCGGCTGCGGCTCGTCCACGCCGGCACCGACCGCCACATCCTCCAGCTCGGCGGCCACCGCTACCGGCTGGTGGCGACCGATGGCCAGCCGGTGCACGCTGCCAGCGAGACGACGGACCTCCTCCCGCTCTATCCCGGCCAGCGCGCCGACATCATCTTCACCGCCGACAACCCGGGCGCCTGGACCCTGCGCCTGCGCGATGGGCTCGGCCCGGCGGTGCCGCTCCTGCCGATCCGCTACGAGGGAGAGGCTGCCGGGCGCGGCACGGCGGACGCCGCCTGGGGGCGGGACGCGAAGCTGCTCGACCTGGCAACCTACGGCGCGCCGGTCCCGCCGAACTCGGCGCCCGCGCCCGGCCGCGACGACCTGCGCTCGCTCCAGGGCGCGGCGTTCACGCACCGGATCACGCTCGACATGCGAAAGCCGAGCGAACTCTACACGCTGACCGCCTCGAGCACGCTCTGCTCGGTGGGCGACTCGGGCCTGGTCGATCCGAGTTGGGCGCCGAGCGGTGCGGCGCACGACCACCTGCGCCCGCAGATCGCGCTGCGACCGGGCGACCTGGTCGAGCTCACGCTCGCCAACCGCACGACAACGGGCGAGCTGCACCCGATGCACTTGCACGGCACCGCCTTCCAGGTGCTCAGCGTCAACGGCCAGCCATACCGGGGCGCACCGATCTGGCGCGACACGGTGAACGTCGGCCCGCGCGAGACCGTGGTCGTGGCCTTCCGGGCGGACAACCCGGGTGCCTGGATGCTCCACTGCCACGTCCTGCGCCACGCCACGCAGCAGCTCGGCACCGTCCTGTTGATCGGCGACGTGAAACTCGAGTACAGCCCCGGTGGCCCCGCCGGCAACATCCCGGAATAGCTCTTAGCCGACCTGGCTCGGTTCGCGGACGGGGCGCGGAGCGCCAGGCGGGAGCGGTTCGGGCAGCGGGGAGGGCAGGCCCGGCGCGCCCTGGACGCGCAGCCACCACCAGAGCTTGGCGAGGCTGACGATCACCTTGAGCAGCCGGCGCGGCCGGAAGAACTGCGACACGCCGTAGGCGCGGTGGTAGTGGTTCACCGGCACCTCAACGGTGCGGTAGCCGGCCATCTGCACCTTGGTCATCAGCTCGAGTGCGATGGCGCCGCTGTTCTGGGTGAGGCGCACCTGGTCGAAGATGTGCCGCTTGATTAGGCGGAAGTCGCAGTCGACGTCGTGCACCTTGAACTGGAAGACGAACGCCATCAGGTTGTGGTAGGCCCAGCTAATGAAGCGCCGGTGGAGCGGGTCGCGCCGGGTGATCTTGTTGCCCATCACCACGTCGACGCGCCGGCCCGCCGCCTCCTCGCGCTCGAGCGCGGCGTAGAGGGCGCGCAGCTCGCGCACGTCGTACTGGCCGTCGCCGTCGGTGTAGAAGATGAGCTCGTAGCGGCAGGCGGCGAAGCCGGCGCGGAGGGCACCGCC
>JBHOQZ010000612.1:0-1560 GCA_042408635.1 Chloroflexota bacterium | reverse complement strand
GAGTGCTTGCGCGCGGTCGGGCGTTGGGCGCGCCGCGCGGCCGGCCCGTGCGTGGTCGGTCGCCTGGCGGGCCGCGCGCCCCGTGCCACCTCAGCGGAACATCAGCCGGCCCTCGGCCCAGACGAAGACGCGGCCGCCGATCCGCACGCGCTCGATCGCGTCCAACCGGCCCGACACCTCCACGCTGATGAGCGAGGGCCGGTCGACGAAGTTGCCCTGCTCGATCTCGAGCCGGCCCGGCGGGCAGAGCCCCTGCGCCACCAGGTACGCCCCCAGCGCCCCCGCCGCGCTCCCGGTCGCCGGATCCTCCCGGTCGACGTCGAGCATGCGCGCGTGGACCGCCGCCCGCTGGTCGAGCGTCTGGCGGGTGAAGACGTAGGGCCGGCGCGCGCCGGCGGCCGCCAGCAGCGCCGGTAAGCGTTCGGGGTCCGGCCGCAGCCGGCGCACCGCGTCGAGCGAGCGCAGCGGCACGATCAGGAAGGTGCTGCCGACCGAGGCGGCGCGCGGGGGACCCAGGCCGGGGTCGAGCGCCTCGGCCGGCAACCCGAGCGCGGCGGCCACCGCCGTCGCGTCGGCCAGTGGCTCGCCAAGGTGGGGAGGCCCCGCTGAGAGCCAGGCCATGCCGCCCCAGGCGTCCAGGTGCTCGACTTCGACCGGCGCGGGCCCGCCCTCGAGGGCGAGCGTGGCGGGGCCGCTCGCCGGCAGGAGGCCGCGCCGCGCGCAGACCACCGTCGACCCGATCACCGGGTGACCGGCGAAGGGGAGCTCGCCCCGCGGCGTCCAGATGCGCACGCGCGGCATCGGCACCGCCTGCGTGCGGGGCGCAACGAAGGTGATCTCCGACCAGTTGAACTCGCGCGCGAGCGCCAGGCGGGCTGCGTCGTCGAACGCCTCCGCGCCGAAGACCACCGCCAGCGGGTTCCCGGTCAGCACGCGCTCGGCGAAGACGTCGCACAGCACGAACTCCACCGCCATTCGATTCCTGCCTCCTGCGTCGAAGTGGACGTGCTCGCCCGCTCCTCCCGACCGCCATCGCGGTCGGCGTCTGCCGGCAGCGCCGATGCGCTCGTTCCGGCCGGCGCCGCCCCCGGGGACCACGCATCCGCTCGCCGGGGCCGGCTACTGGCGTGGCCCCCACAGCCGCAAGCCCGAGCTGGTCCAGGCATCCGCTCGCCGGGGCCGGCTACTGGCCGCCGGCCGATTCGACAGGCTGTCGCTGCCGTGCCCACGACCCGGCGGCCCGGGGCGTGGCGGGACGTGAGCCGGTACGTTGGTCAGCCGGGGCGCTCGAAGAGGTCCGCGTAGAACGTGGCGACCTCGTCGGGCAGCAGCGCCAGGTCGCCGAGGGTGCCCGCGGCCAGCGCCGCGAAGATGGCGCCCGCATCGCCCTCGGCCAGGTAGCCGCGCCAGTAGGCGCGCCCGTCCGCGGGCCCAGCGGCCGTGCGGACGCCGTGGAGGGCGTGCCCGGCCAGCGTGGCGGCCCAGGCATAGCGCGCCGCCGGCTCCTCCGCCAGCCGCTCGACCGCCGAGAGCAGCGCCGCCCGCCGGGCGGCGTCCGCG
>JBHOQZ010000610.1:0-2456 GCA_042408635.1 Chloroflexota bacterium | reverse complement strand
CTCGGCCGCCGCGTGACCGGCCCGGCCGGGTTCGCGCTCGCCGGAGCGCTGCTCGTGCTCCTGGCCGTCGTCGACCACCTGGTCGTGCTCGCGGTCGGCGCGGCTGCGCTGTTCGCCGCCTTCACCGGGCTGGTCGCCACGCTCGACGCCAGCGCGGGCGACCTGGCCGACCACGAGCGGCGCGCCGAGGCGATGAGCCACTACACCACCTGGCTCGACGCTGGTAGCGCGCTCGGGCCTATGGTCGGCTTCCTGCTGGTGCCGCTCCTCGACATCCCGGCCCTCTACGCGCTATCGGGGGGCGTGTTCTTCCTCGTCGCCTGGCTGCTGGCGCGCGCCTTCGCCGAGCCCGCCACCGCTCAGGCCGCCCCGAGCCACGGCCCCGGCCGCTGAGGCAGGCCTGGTCCTGCGCCGCTCGGCTCGTCCCCGCCGCCCCCTGGAGCTGGCCCTGCGCCGATAGGTGCCAGCCGCCACCCGGTGCTGATTAGCATGTCGTGTCGTCCCGCCGACGGAGCGGCCGGGCTGGGCGAGCGCGTGGCACGGTTCCTGCATATGCAGGGGCATCGGCCGATAGACCGCCGCAGCCATTCATCAAACGGATCGATCGCTAAGGCATCATAGGGAGGAACGCTCGTATGTCCATTCTCGCCTGGATCGTGCTCGGTCTCATCGCCGGCGTCATCGCCAACTGGATCTTTCCGGGCCGCGCCCAGGGTGGCATCCTCGCCGCGATGGTGCTCGGCATCGTCGGCGCCGTCGTCGGCGGCTTCCTCGCCGGCGCGCTCACCGGCGTCAACCCGGTCAGCGGCCCGTTCGACCTCACCAGCATCATCGTCTCAGTCGTCGGCGCCCTGATCGTCCTGTTCGTCTGGAACTCGCTCGCCACCCGGCGCGCCTAACGCGCCCGGCGAGTACCCGACGAACCGCCGCCGTCAACCAAGGAGCCGCACCCCGCGGGCCTCTGGCTCGCGGGGTGCGGCTCGTCTTCTGTCGATGCCGCGCTACTGGGACGGCGGCGCGACGAGGGAAAAGGTCATCGAGGTGTCGCCGCCGTTGCCGATCTTGTAGTTCACCTGGTTGACCACGCCGACCAGGCGCGAGCCCGTGGTCGACTGGATCACCGCGGAGCCGACCCAGCCCGGCGGCAGACCCGCGTTGTCGGGCGTGAAGAAGGTGAACGGCGCCCCCGGCTGGATGGTCTGCGTCACGGGCGTGCCCACGGGCGTGAACGTGTCGCGCGTGTAGTAGGTGATCGTCACCGTGGCGGGGGTTGCGCCCACGTTCTGCACCTGCAGCCCAGTGTCCCAGCCGTTGTTCGCCTTCATCAGGAGCGGCGCGTAGAGCGTCACGTTCGCGTCGGCGAAGTCGATCGCGTTGTACGAGGTCGCCTGGTTGAGGATCGGATTGACCTGGTCGACGACCACCGCGATTGCCTGGCCGCCCTGCGAGGTCACCGTCGCCGAGCCAACCCAGTTGTCGGGCAGCCCGATCCGCTGGCCCAGCTCGCTCCGGTAGAAGCCGTTGGGCTGGATCGTCACTGTCTCGTTGGCGTTTGCCAGGGGCACGCCCGTGTCGGTCTGGTACGAGATCGTCACCTGCGCCGCCTGGGTGCCCACGTTCTGGACCGCGATGGTGCTGTTGTAGCCGTTGCGATTCTTGAACAGGAGCGGCGCGTAGACCGTGTTGGTGGCGGTGCCGGCGCCGCGATAGGTGATTGCGGTCGACTCGACCGTGTTGAGGCCGAGCACCGCCACCGCGACCGGCGTCGGGCTGGTGACCACCGCCGAGACGAAGCCGGTGCGCTGGAGCGTGTTCGCCACGTCGACGAGCTGGGAGCCCCAGGCGGCCAGTTGGCCGTCGAAGGTGCCCACCGCCAGGCCCTGCTGGTCGTAGTAGCTGACGCGGTAGCTCGTCGGGCCGCCGGTGGTGTTCTGGACGACGAACTGGGTGGTGAAGTTGGCCTCGCGCTTCACGAACGGCAGCGCCACCGAGGTGCTGCCGGTGCCCACGGCGTTGTAGCTGCTGGTGGCGGATTTCGCCCCCACGAACTGGTAGTTGGTCAAGTTGACGATGCCGGCGATCGCCTGGGTGGCGGTGAGCACCATCGAGCCGAAGAAGTTGCCGGGCAGGAGCTGCTGGCTGGGCAGGAAGTAGGTCTTCGAGGCGCCGACCGCGAGCATGGCGACCGGCTCGCTGGTGACGATGATCCCCTGCTGATTGTAGTAGGTGGCGTAGACGGTGGCCGGCTGGGTGCCCAGGTTCTGCACCTGCACACCCGTGTCCCAGTTCTGGTAGGACTTGAGCGCGATCGGCACGAACAGCGCGTTCTGCGGGCCGCCGCCCTGGCCGAGCTGCGCGTTCGAGACCGGGTTCTCGGGCGCCACGAACCAGCTATTGGTCTGGAGGTTGCGCTGGAGGGTGTCGCGCGTCTTCGGTGGCGGCGGCACGACACCGCC
>JBHOQZ010000606.1:0-29673 GCA_042408635.1 Chloroflexota bacterium | reverse complement strand
GAGTGGGTGCGACGGTGGCCGTCGGGGGCGCCGGCGCCGGTGCCGTGGCCGTGGCCGGTGGTGGGGCCGGTTCCGCCTCGTCGCGGGGCCGGCGCGGCGTCGGCGTGGCCGTGGGCGCAGGTTGCGGGCCCGCCGGTGTGGCACCCTTCACCCCGGTGGAGGCGAGAGGTGCGCCCGTGAGCGCGTCGACCCAGCCCGATGGGTTCCCTGCTACCCGAACCGGGCGGCGGTCCGCCACGCCCGCATCAAGCGCGCCGCCGACCTGCGCGGGCGGCAGGCCAGCGGCCCCGGTTGCCGGGAAGCGGTCGACGGCGGAGGCGGCGGCCAGTCCTGGGGTCTCGAGGAGGGCGACTGCCACGGCGAGCGCGCAGGCGCCGCGCAGGTGTCGGGCGCGCCGGTGAGGGGTGCGGGTCTGCGCTGGGTCCGCCAAGCTGCTGCCCCCGTTGCGCGTGCTCCTGGGCCGGCACCGGTCCGAACCGGCCGGGCTACACCGCCGGGGGCCGGGCCACGGCCGGCGGTCAGTGTAGCGACGGGGAGCGTGTAGCGCAAACGCGGGGCGCTATCATTACCCCGTGTGTGTTGCGCAACGCGCCATCCGAATCCGCCTGGGCGCTGGGAGGTGACCGTGCCTCAGTCACACCCCCAGCCCTGTGCCCGGCTCGGCCGCCGGCCCCCGTTGACGTGCATCGGGGAGGTGCTCGTCGACTTCCTGCCGCTGCCCCTTGCCGCGGCCGGGGCGGGGCCGGCAACCCCGCCTGCCCCGCTGGACGATCCGCAAGCCGTGGCCGGGCTCAGCCGCGCGCCGGGGACCGGTTCGGACGCCGGGCGCGGCCTGCCACCCACCACCGGCCCGGGCATGGACCGGGCGACCGGGCCTGCGCGCTCACAGGAGGCACCGGGGAGTCTGGCCGGGCCGGTCGCCTTCGGCGCCTGGCCGGGCGGCGCGCCGGCCAACGTGGCGGTCGGCACCGCGCGCCTCGGCTGGCCCACCGCCTTCATCGGGCGCGTCTCGACCGACTACTTCGGCCGCCGCCTGCGCCGCCACCTCGAAGCCGAGGGCGTCGACGTCGCCGGCCTGCTCGACATCGACGCCCCCTCGACCCTCGCCTTCGTAGCCGACGACGCGGGTGAGCCCGCCTTCACCTTCTACGGCGAGGGGGCGGCCGACACCCGGCTGCGGCTGGAGGACCTGTCCACCTCGCTCCTCGACCGGACGGCCGCGCTCCACTTCGGTGGGATCAGCCTGCTGCGCGGCGAGACGCCAGCCGCGGTCGAGGCCGCGGTCGAGCGGCTGGCCGGGCGCGCGCTCCTCTCCTTCGACCCGAACCCGCGGCCGGCCCTCTTGCGCGGTGCGGACGTGTCCGCCTACCGAGCGCGGCTCGACCGCCTCGTCGGACTCGCCGATCTCGTCAAACTGAGCGTGGCCGACTGCGCCTGGCTCTGCCCGGAGCTCGCGCCCGAGGCGGCCGCCCGGCGCCTCCTTGACCGGGGCGCCGGGCTCGTGGCGCTCACGCGCGGCGCGGCCGGAGCGATGCTGCTGAGCGGACGGGCCCGCGTGGACGTGCCGGCGCACCGCGTGCCGGTCGTCGACACGGTGGGGGCAGGCGACGTCTTCGCCGCCGGTCTCCTGGTGGCGCTGCTCGAGCGCGGCGTCGCGGATCGGGCCGGGTTGCGTGCGCTCGGCCGGGACGACCTGACCGCCTGCGGCCGCTTCGCCGCCGCCGCGGCCGGCCTCGCCTGCGCGCGAGCCGGTGTCGACCCGCCACACCGGCCCGAGCTGGATCGGGCGTTGCACACCGACCAGCCGCCCGCCCCGTCTCCATCGGCCCAGCCCGGCTGAATCCCGATACTTCAGCGGCCCGAACCTCGACCCGCGACCCGATCGGCCGGCGCGGCCCGGGCAGCCAGCCACACCCCCTTGGCGCCCGGCCCGACGTCCCACCGCGGCTCGCCCGGCCATCAGCCGGCCCGAGACGGGTGTCGGATCGAGCCGTCAGGCCCGACGCGGGCAGGCGGGACAACCGACCGTTCGTCGCGGCCGTGGCCGCGCTCTGCTAGAGTGCGGAGAGGCCGGCCGGCGTAGCCGGCCGGCGCTTCCCCCAGGCCTTGGGGGCTAGAGTTCAAGGGGGCGTTCCCCCGCATCCCAGCCGGTCCCCTCGGGCTTGGGGTAAGGGGGCCGCCCGGCCGGGCATTGGAGTGGTGGAAAGGCGATGAAGTTCGGCATCTTCTACGAGCATCAGTACCCGCGCCCCTGGACGGAGGACGGCGAGCGGCAGCTCTTTCAGGAGGCGCTCGACCAGGTGGAGCTGGCCGACCGACTCGGCTTCGATCACGTGTGGGAGGTCGAGCACCACTTCCTCGAGGAGTATTCGCACTCCTCCGCGCCCGAGGTGTTCCTCGCCGCCTGCTCGCAGCGGACGAAGCAGATCCGGCTCGGCCACGGCATCGTGCTGATGCCGCCCGCCTACAACCCGCCGGCGCGCGTCGCCGAGCGGATCGCCACGCTCGACCTCGTCTCGAACGGGCGCGTCGACTGGGGCACCGGCGAGTCGGCCTCGCGCACCGAGATCGAGGGGTTCAACCTCGACCCGAACGAGCGGCGCGCGATGTGGCGCGAGGCGGTCGAGCAGACCGCGAACATGCTCGCCATGGACCCCTACCCCGGCTACCAGGGGCAGTATTTCTCCATGCCCTGCCGCAACATCGTGCCCAAGCCGGTGCAGCGGCCGCACCCGCCGCTCTGGGTCGCCTGTTCGAACCGCAGGACGATCCACCTGGCAGCGCAGCTCGGCATCGGCGCGCTCACCTTCGCCTTCGTCGATCCCGATGAGGCGCGCACCTGGGTCGAGGACTACTACGAGACGTTCAAGCGCGAGTGCGTGCCGATCGGCCACACCGTCAACCCCAACGTGGCGATGGTCACCAGTTTCTCCTGCCACCGCGACGCCGAGGAGGCGCGGCGGCGCGGCCTCGACGGCTTCCGCTTCTTCCGCTTCGCGCTCGGCCACTACTATGTCTTCGGCATGCACACGCCGGGGCGCACCAACCTCTGGGAGCAGTATTGGGCGCTGCGCGACCGGCTGCCGGAGAGCGTCGAGGGCGGCACTCAGGGGATCGGCACGCCCGACGACCTGCGCCGGCACCTGCGCCGCCTGGCCGAGGCCGGCGTCGATCAGACGATCTTCATCCAGCAGTGCGGCAAGAACCGGCACGACCACATCTGCGAGTCGCTCGAGCTGTTCGCCTCCGCCGTGATGCCCGAGTTCAAGGAGCAGGAGGCCGAGCGCCAGGCGCGCAAGGCGGAGAGGCTGGCGCCCTACGTCGAGGCGGCGCTGCAGCGCAAGCAGGCGATGCGCGCCCTGCACGACGAGGAGATCCCTAGCTACCCCGCCTACGGCTACACCGTCGCCCAGACGGCGCCGCTGACCGAGGAGGAGCGCCGCACCAGCCCGCTTGCCGGCCCGATGCGCGAGCTCGGCCAGATCGTCCGCGGCCAGCAGCCGTAGCCAACCGGCCGGGGGTAAGCATTGCGGTAACCTTCGCGCGGGCTTGAGCCCGCCGACTCACTTGACGGTTAGCTTGGCCATCGCCATGAGCCCCGAGCGGCCGCGCCCCGCCCGCCGACCGGAACACGGTCGCACCTGCCAACAGTAGCCACACAGTCCCGCACCACCGTCTCTATCTCGCGCTCGGCTCCGCTTGACGCGGCGGGCGATCGGACCAATAATGGTCTGGAGTATTCAGAGATTGAGGAGTGGGTGATGCGGCGGGCGCAGTCGCTCGGGCCGGCGGAGCACGCCCTGCTCGGGCTGCTCCAGGTACGACCCCGGCACGGCTACGAGCTGGCGGAGCTTTTCGCTCCCACCGGCGAACTCGGCGACGTGTTTCGCCTCCACATGAGCCTCCTCTATACGCACCTCAAGCGGCTCGAAGGGCTCGGCTACATCGAGGGCACGCTCGTGCCCCAGGGCGCGCGGCCGCCGCGCACCGTCTACCGGATCACCCCGGCCGGCGAAGCGGAGCTGCGCCGGTGGCTCGACGCGCCGGTCGCGCACAACCGCGACGTGCGGATCGAGTTTCTGCTCAAGCTCTACCTCTCGCGGCAGCTTCCCGAGCACGACACGGCCGCGCTCGTCGAGCGCCAGCTTGCGGCGGCCCGGAGCTGGGTCGCCGGGCTCGAGCGCGAGATCGCTGCGCTGCCGCCGGGCAGCTACCGCCTCATGGTGCGCGAGATGCGCCTGGCCGCCACCCGAGCCACGATCGCCTGGCTGGAGCGCACGCTCGACCGGCATGAGCAGTTGCTGCTCGCGCCGGCTGGGCCGGGCGCGGCGCGGGCTCCGAGCGCGCCGCCGGGCACGGTGGGCGGCGCAGCGACGACCCCAGCTGACAATACGGAGGTAGTGGCATGCGGCTGAGCGCGCGCAACCAGCTCGCGGGCACTGTCAAGGCAATCGAGGTCGGTGACCTGATGGCCGAGGTGGTGATCGACCTCGGCCAGGGGCAGGAGATCGTGGCGGTGATTACCGCCGCGGCGGCCCGCTCGCTCGGGCTAGCGACTGGTCAGCCGGTTACTGCTGTCGTCAAGGCTACCGAGGTCATGGTCGCGGTCGAGTCAGGGGAGAGCAGCGGGCATCAGGGAGGACGCACGTGCGGCAGCAGAGGGCAGGCAGGCGACGGATAGTCCTGGTTTTGGCTGGGCTGTTGCTGGTGAGTGCCCTCCTACCCGCGAGCGGGTACCCGGCGGGGGAAGGCGTGGTCGCGGCTGGGCACGTGGCGCTGGGTGCCCCGACCACCCAGGAGGGGGTCGTCGAGCTACGCGGAGAGGTTGAGCAACCGCTTCGGCTTGGGCTCGACGATCTGCGCGCCCTGCCGTCGCTGACATTTGCCAACACCTTTGCCACGAGCAGCGGAGCCGAGACCGCCACCTACCGAGGGGTCCTCCTGTGGGACCTCCTCCAGGCGGCCCGCCTCAAGAACACGACCGGCACGCGCAACGACCGCCTGCGGAAATACGTCGTGGCTACAGGTGCCGACGGGTATGAAGTCATTGTGGCCGTCGCGGAGCTCGACCCTGGCTTTGGCGGGCAGCATGTGCTCGTCGCCTATGAGCGCGACGGACAGCTACTTGATGGCCGGGAGGGGATAGCGCGCCTGCTTGTACCCGGGGATAAGCGTGGCGGCCGCGCTGTTTTTGGCCTGACCCGTCTCGAGGTACGCGACATCGACTCGCCGCCGCGGAGTTAGCGGTAGGACGTTTGGTGCACCGGGGGAGAAAAGCGCATGAACGTGTTGGGGCGGCCACCTGCCCACGCTCGACCAGCAGCGCGGTGGGCGGTTCTCTTGATGACACTACTCCTGCTCTGGGGAGGCTGGCCAGCGCAGGTGTTTGGATCTTCGCCCCGCGCCGCGCTAAGTGGACATGGAAGCACGCCGAGCGGCCAACCGGCGGTCGAGGTCACGGTGTTCGCGGCCGCATCACTCACCGATGCCTTCACCGAACTCGGGCCGGCGTTCGCCGAGCGCAACCCCGGCGCGACGGTCGTCTTCAATTTCGGTGCGAGCAGCACGCTGCGGACGCAGCTCGAACAGGGCGCACCGGCCGACGTCTTCGCCTCGGCGGATGGACGCCAGATGGATCTGGCGCGCGAGGCTGGCCTCATCGTAGGGGAGCCGGTTGTCTTCGCCCAGAACCGCCTCGTGATCATCGTGCCGAAAGCCAACCCGGGCGAGGTGATGGGCCCGCGCGACCTGGCGCGGTCCGGCCTCAAGCTCGTCATCGCTGCACCCGAGGTGCCGATCGCGGTCTACACCCGCGAGATGCTCGACCGCATGGCGCGGGACCCCGCGTTCGGACCGGATTTTGCCCAGCGCGTGCTGGCCAACGTCGTCTCGGAGGAGCCGAACGTGCGTCAGGTCGTGGCGAAGGTTCAGCTCGGTGAGGCCGACGCGGCCGTCGTCTACTCGTCGGATGTAACGCCGCGCGTGGCGCCCGATGTTCAGGTCATCGCGATACCGGACGAGTATAACGTCATCGCCAGCTACCCGATCGCGGCCACGAGTCGCGCCAGCCGGCCTGAGCTGGCCCAAAGCTGGATCGAGCTTGTGCTTGCGCCGGCCGGACAGGCCGTGCTGGCGCGGTACGGCTTTATTCCTGTCGGTCCGGTCGAATGATTGTCCTACGGGCTGGCGGACCGGCGCTGGCGTGTGGGACTCTCTCCCGTCCACCAGCCCCGCGCGCCGCCGGTTGGCCAGTTCTACTCCTGACTAATGCTCGCTGCCAGACTGACGCTCGCTCAGCTGTTGTCCGTTCCCGAGGGCGGCCGGCTGGCGCTCCCGCGATCGCCGCAGTTCCTACCCACCAGGCTAATCCGGGTAGCGCGTGTCCGTGTCTGGCAGCAGCCGATCCTGGCGCGGTCGCGGCGGGCCGGGATCGGCACGTCGAGGACGCGGGCGGGTGTCGCGTGACAGGCGACACACCCCGGCTGGCTGTGCCCGCCGCTAGGTACCCGCCGGCGCAGGTGCAGCGCTCGGCAGATCTGGGAAGGGGTGACCGCTTGCCGGAGCAACGCACAGCCGTTCCGATCGAGCGTCCGACCACCGTGGCCCCGCGGGCGGGTGTGGCGGGACTGCGGTGGCCGGTGACACTTGGGCGGGTACGCCTACCGACGGTGCGGTTTGGGTTGCCGGGGCGGCCAAGTGAATATGGTCCGACGCTGCTGGGCCTGGGGCTGCCGCTCGGGGTCGTGGGCGTGCTGCTCGGGCTGCCGCTGCTGATGGTGCTGCTGCGCGCGGTCGAGGGTGGCACGCTGCCGGGCTACCTCGCCAACCGGACCGTCGCGACGGCGCTCACGCTCAGCCTCGCCACCTCGGCCGTCACTCTCCTCGCCTGCCTGCTCCTCGGCACCCCGGTGGCATACCTGCTGGCGCGGCGGCGGTTCCCCGGCCGGCGCGTCGTCGACACCCTGATCGACCTGCCAATCGTGCTGCCGCCCGCCGTGGCGGGGCTGGCGCTGTTGCTGACGTTCGGGCGGCGCGGCGTCTTCGGTCCGACGCTCGGGGCACTCGGGATCGAGCTGGCGTTCTCGACCGCCGCCGTCGTCGTCGCGCAGACGTTCGTGGCGCTCCCGTTCTATGTGCGCGCGGCGCGCGCCGGGTTCGGCGGCGTCGAGCGCGCGGTCGAGGAGGCTGCCGCGATCGACGGCGCGGGCCCGCTCGCGCGCTTCGTCACCGTCACACTGCCGCTTACCTCGCCGGCGCTGCTGGGCGGCGCCATCCTCGCCTGGGCGCGGGCGCTGGGCGAGTTCGGCGCGACGATCATGTTCGCGGGCAGCGTGGTGGGCCGCACGCAGACGATGCCGCTGGCGATTTATCAGGCGTTCGAGAGCGACCTGAACGTCTCGCTCACGCTGAGTGCCTTGCTCGTCGTCCTGGCGTTCTGCCTGCTGCTGGCGCTGCGCTGGCTCGTGCGCACCCCCGAGCGCTACACCGACCTCTAACGGCTCACCCTATCGCCCGCTGGATGCGGCGACCGACGCCGTGTCCGCCTGTTGGTGCGGTGGCGCCTCGGACGGCCACCGCACCAGGCTCGCGCGGCGGCCGGCGCGCGCGACGGGTCGGTGCCCTACTGCCCGCGCAGGTAGCGGTCGAACCAGCGCAGCATGTGGCGGCGGCGTTCGAGGCGCGAGCGAGGCTTGCCGCCGGAGAGGAAGCCGTGGGCTTCGCCGGGGAAGCGGACCATCTCGGCGTCGACGCCGCGCGCCCGCAGCGCCGCGTACATCTGCTCGCCCTGCTCGGTCGGGCAGCGCCAGTCTGCCTCCGCCTGGAGGAACAGCGTCGGCGTGGTGACCCGCCCCGCGTAGGTGATCGGCGAGAGCCGGTAGAACGTGTCGAGGTTCGACCAGATGTCGGGCGCGATCTCCCCCTCGATCCAGTACCAGCCGATGTCGCTCGTGCCGTAGAAGGAGACGAGGTTGGCGACGCTGTTCTCGCTCACGGCGGCGCGGTAGCGGTTGGTGGTGCCGATCAGCCAGTTCGTCATGTAGCCGCCGTAGCTGAGGCCCGTCACGCCCAGCCGGTCGGGATCGACGCCCCCGCGCTCGATGGCGAGGTCGAGCGCGGCGAGCTGCTCGGGCGCGTCGCCCTCACCCCAGCGGCCGAGGTTGCAGGTGGCGAACGCCTCGCCGTAGCCACCGGTGGCGCGCGGGTTGACGAACAGCACGTTGTAGCCCGCGCTGGCGAAGAGCTGCATGTCGAAGAAGAAGGTGTAGCCGAACGTCGAGTGCGGCCCGCCGTGGATCACCTGGATGAGCGGGTAGCGCTGTCCCGGCCCGTAGCCGACCGGCCGGTAGAGCCAGGCGTCGACCGAGAAGCCGCCGTCGTAGCTCGCAAACGGCAGGTGCTCGGGCGCCTGGATCGGCAGCTCGGCCAGCAGCGCTCGGTTGATCTCGGTTAGGCGCTGTTCGTTGCCCCCGTCGGCGTCGCAGGTGTAGAGGTCGCACGGGTTGGTGAACGAGCCGGCCGCGTAGGCCAACCGCCCGCCCTCGCGCGCGATCGAGCCGAAGGCGAGCGTGCGCTCCCCGCCGACGACTGGGCGCACTCCACCCGAGCCACCCGCATCGGCCCGGAAGAGCGGCACACGACCGCAGTCGGCGGCGGTGAAGTAGACGGCGTCACCCGCCGGCGCCCAGAACAAGGTCGGCGGCGCCGCCATGGTCGACCAGGTGTCGCTGTAGGTGGTGACGCCGGGGCTGCGGTCGAACCCGGCGGTGAGCTCCTGCAGACCGCCGCCGTCCGGCGCGACGGCGTAGACCGCGTTGTTGGCGCCGGGCGGAGCGTCGGGGCGGCGGCTGATGAAGGCGAGGCGCTGGCCGTCGGGCGACCAGGCGGGCGCGAGCGCGATCTCGGTCGTCACCTCGACGCGCCGGGCGGCGTCGGCGGGGGGATCCCCCTCACCCCGGCCCTCTCCCCCAATGCTGGGGGAGAGGGAGGTGGGTAGGGCACCGCTACCCTGAGGGTGCCCGGCCCGTCCCCCTCCCCCAGTGGTGGGGGAGAGGGAGGCGGTGGTTGCGGGCCCGGGGCGCTCGGCCTGAAGGCCGGGGGAGAGGGGGGCTGTGGCCGGTGTGGCCGTGGGTGTGGGGGTGGGTGGGGGGACGTCGACGACGTAGAGCTGGGAGCGGAACATGGTGTTCTGCTCGTCCTGGCGGTTCGAGGTGAAGGCGAGGCGCTTGCCGTCGGGCGACCAGGCGGGCATCACGTCGTCGTAGTCGCCGCGGGTGACCTGCCGCGGCTCGGGGATCCGGCCGCCCGCTTCGGTCGGCAGGTCGACGACCCAGATGTGGGTGAAGCGGTCGTCGATGTAGCCGGCGATGTCGAAGCGGTAGCGCTTGCGGCGCACGTGGCGGATCGGCCCGCCCGGCTCATCCCGCTCCCGGTCGTCCATGCCGTTGCCCTCGGTCGAGAGGAAGGCGAGGCGGCGGCCGTCGGGCGACCAGACGGGGTTGGAAACGCCGCGGCCAAGGCGCGTGAGCTGCCGCGGCTCGCCGCCCCAGCCCGACTCGGCACGGTCAATGACATAAATCTGCGGCTTGCCGGAGCGGTCGGAGACGAAGGCGAGCCGGCGGCCGTCCGGCGACCAGCGCGGTGAGCCGTCGGCGTGCTCCCCCGAGGTGATCGGGTGGGCGGCGGAGCCGTCGGTCGAGGCGATCCAGATCGCGGCGGGCTTGCGGTTGCGCTCGAGGTCGTTGCGCTGGACGGCGTAGGCGACGAAGCGGCCGTCCGGCGCAATCTGGGCGCCGGTGATGGTGGCGATGGCGAGCAGGTCGTCGGGCGTGATCGCCCGGCGCGCCGTCGCGGCGGGCGAGAGGGTCTCGGTCATCGGTGGCTACGCCTCCTCCTCAAGTGGGCAGGGCCGCCAGCACGCGGGCGATGAGGGCGTCCTTCAGCTCGGGGTCGAGCCAGCGGGCGACCACGACGAGGTCGTGCTCGGGGTCGATGAAGATGATGTTGGCGCCGGCGCCGTGGGCGGCGAAGGCGCTCTCCGGCGCGCTGGGGTAGAGCCGGCGCGCGGGGTTCACCCACCACATGTAGCCGTAGGTGGGCTCGATGTCGCCGGGCGCGGTGGCGAGGTCGATCCAGCGCTCGGAGATGAGCTGGCGATCACCCCAGCGGCCGCGGCGCAGCCAGAGCAGGCCGAAGCGCGCCTGGTCGCGGGCGTGGATCCAGAGGCCGCCGCCCCAGTGGCCGCCGCCGCTCACCGACTGCATCGGCCGGCCGTCGATCTCGACCCAGGAGTTGCGGTAGCCGTGCCATTGCCAGGTGTCGGCGCAGCCGATCGGGTCGGCCACCAGCTCGCGGAACACCTCGGGCAGCGGCCGGCACCAGACGTGCAGCAGCGCGAAGGCGAGCAGATTCACGCGCACGTCGTTGTACTCGTGGAAGGTGCCCGGGGCCCGCAGCGGCCGGCCGAGGCTGCCGGGCCGGTCGTGGGCGACCGGCTTGTCCCAGAGCGTGCCGTCCCACTCGCTCGTCTGGCGCAGCAAGTGGTGCCAGGTGATGGCGCGGTTGTGCTCCGAATCGAAGTGGCCGGTGCGCACGTACTCGCGGACCGGGTCGTGGAGGTCGCGGATGAGGCCACGGTCGAGCGCCAGGCCGGCCATGGTCGAGAGGTAGCTCTTCGTCACGCTGAAGGTCATGTCGACCTGGTGGGTATCGCCCCACTCGGCGACGAGGTAGCCGCCGCGCACGACCAGCCCGTTCGGCGCGCCGCGCGGCTTGACCGGCCCGACGAGCTCGCTGTCGGGCATGTCACCGAACTGGACACCGAGCTGCCGCTCGAGGTCCCGATCCCAGGGCGTTTCGTGCGCGAGCGCGAACGCCACCGCTTCGTCCAGCCGACCGCGATCGAGCCCGACCGCCTCCGGCGGTCGCGTCGCCCATGTGCCGTGCGGCGGCACGTAGAGCTCAATCCCTGTCCCACCCATGCCGGGCTTCTCCCTGCTCCTGCGTCCGGCCCGCGCCGTGCTGGCGGGCCGGCTCCGAACCGTCCGGGGAACCATACCATGGCGCGGCGGCGGGGTGGTCGAGGCTGTTCGCGCGCCTGGTCGACGGGGTAGAATGGGGCGGGGGCGGCGCCGCCCCGGCCGATGGCGCCCCACCCGCAAGCGGGTACCCGGCGGATCGATCCGGCGAGTGGCGTAGGCTACGCCGTGCGAGCGGCACGGCGTGGTCGAGTCCACGACGGGCCGCCCGGCGCACGAAGACAGAGTGTGATCGAATCGGATGGTGGTCGGCTGCCGCGGGTGACGGTGCACTACGCCCAGACGCTCGACGGACGGATCGCCACGTGCACCGGCAGCTCGCAATGGATCAGCGGAGAGGCGTCGCTGCGCCTCGCCCACGAGTTGCGCGCCTGCCACGCGGCGATCCTGGTGGGCGTGGGCACCGTGCTGGCGGACAACCCGCGCCTGACGGTGCGGTTGGCGCCCGGGACATCCCCGCTGCGGATCGTGGCCGACAGCACGCTGCGGCTGCCGCTCGGCGCCCACGTGCTCACCGACCGGGCTGCCCCCACGCTCGTGGTCACGACGCCAGCCGCCCCGGTTGCCCGGCGCGAGGCGATCCGGCGGCTGGGGGCGGAGGTGCTGGTGCTACCCGGCAACGCGGAGGGGCGAGTCGACCTGGCCGCGCTGGTGGCGCACCTGGGCCGGCGCGGCGTCGGCTCGCTGCTGATCGAGGGAGGGCGCGGTATCATCACCTCGGCGCTGCGGGGCGCCCTCGTCGAGCGGCTGGTCGTGTGCATCGCACCCAAGCTGATCGGCGCCGGCATCGAGGCCGTCGGCGACCTCCACATCCGCCGTCTGAGCGAGGCAGTGACCTTTACCCAGACGAGCGTCCGTACCCTCGGCCACGACGTCATCTTCGACGGCCGCATTGCGCCGCCTGGTCCCCGCGCAATCGGCCGGGTGGCGGGGGATCAGGCGGCGGAACAGGCGCCGGCAGATCAGGCGGCGGCCCGATCAGACGGCCGGCACGCTGGGTAGGCCCGGCCGGGGCCGGGGCCATCAGCCGTGACGCCGGGCAGGGATAGCCCCATGCATTTCGCCTTCACCCCCTACGCGCTCCCCTCGCTCGTCGGCGGCCTGCTCATGGCGGCGCTGACTGCCTACGCCTGGCGTCATCGGGGCACGCACGGCGCCGCTGCCTTCACGCTCTTCACCCTCTCCGGCGCGCTCTTCGCGCTCGGCTATACCGGCGAGGCGGCCGGCACCGACCTCGCCACCAAGCTGCTGTTCGCCAAGCTGGAATACGTCGGGATCGCCCCGCTGCCGGTGGCGGGGCTCGTCTTCGCGCTCGCCTACACGGGGCGCGACCGCTGGCTCACCCCGCGGACCCTCCGCCTGCTCGCGCTGGTGCCGACCTGCACCCTGCTGATCGTGCTCACCAACGACCTCCACGGCCTGCACTGGAGCAGCGTCGGCCTGATGGGCGTGGACGGGCCGTTCCCGGCGCTGCGGATCACGCGCGGACCCTGGTGGTATGTCCACGTGACCTACAGCTACGGGGTGCAGTTGCTCGCCACCGCGCTCATGGTCCAGGCGGCGCTGCGCTCGCCTGCGCTCTACCGCGCCCAGGTCGTCGCCCTCCTGGCCGGGGCGCTGGTGCCGTGGCTCGTCAACCTCCTCTACATCAGCGGGCTCAGCCCCTTCGGCCGGCTCGACATCACGCCCCCCGCCTTCGCGGTCACCTCCCTGCTCTGGGGCTACGCGCTCTTCCACCTGCGCCTCCTCGACCTGATGCCGGTCGCCCACGAGGCGGTGCTGGCGGCCATGCAGGACGGGGTGATCGTGCTCGACCGCCGCGGGCGCGTCGTCGACCTCAACCCCGCCGCGCTGCGCCTCCTCGGCCGTCCCCACGACGACGTGCTCGGGCGTGAACTGGTGACGGTGCTCGGGCGCTCGCTCGACGACCTGCTCGCGGCGTCCGCCGCGCCTGCCGGCACCGCTCTGGATGTCGAGGACGACGAACCGGGCGCGGCGCCGGAGGTGGCGCTGGGCACCGAGGCGAACCTGCGCTACTACGAGGTGCGGTTGGCGCCGCTGGCGCACCGGGTGCGTTCGGCGCCTGGCGGTGCCGTCGACGCCGGCCTCCGGGGCGCCGGCAGCGACGTCACCGCCCCCGGTCGCTCACCGGTCGGCGGGCTGGGGGAGCTGGAGGGGCCGGGCGGCGCCTGGCCCGCCGGGGCGGGTTGGATCGTCCTGCTGCGCGACGTGACGGAGCAGCGGCGATCGGAGGAGTACCTGCGCCAGTTTGCGCTCTACGACCTGCTGACGGGGCTGCCGAACCGGCGGCTGCTCCTCGAACGGTTGCAGGAGGCGCTGGCGCAGGCGCGGCGCCAGGCGGAGCCGGTGACGCTGCTCGTGCTCGATCTGCAGGGCATCGGCGCGGTCAACGACTCCTACGGCCTGCACTGCGGCGATGCCCTGCTGCGGCAGGTGGCGGCCCGGCTGCTGGGGGTGGTGCGCTCCGGCGTCTCGACCCTGGCCCGGCTGCGCGGCGCCGAGTTTGCCGTGGTGCTGCCGGGAACGGATCAGGCGGGTGCCGCCGTGGTCGGCTCGAAGCTGCTGGCGGCGCTGGCCGATCCCTTCCCGATCGAGGGGCCGCAGCCGGCGCCCACGGTCGAGGTGGGCGCCAACCTGGGCATCGCCACCTTCCCGGCCGACGGCGCCGACGCCATCCGCCTCCTCGAACGCGCCACCGCCCGCGTCACCGGCCGCACCTAGTGTTCCTGCCCGCGTGTCTTCTGCGTGAACCGGTGCGCCACCCGACCCGATGACAGCACCCGAAACATATGCAGTCTACCCAGGACGATAAGCGCGAGGCCACCTCCTGATCGTGAGGCCACCTCTTTATAATGAAGCTGTGCCGCAGGCAATCAGCGAGAGGCTCGCCGCCATGTCCATGATCCGGCGCCGATCTTCGAGTCCGCACGACTGATCAGCATGGAGGGCGAACGGCACAAGCGGACCCACTCACCCAAGCCCTGACAGGCTCCGTCTTCCCCGACCACCTCCAGGGAGGGCGAGGGACGCCCGGCGCGCATCGGCTAGCCAGGCCTCCCCTTTCGACCGCCGCCAGGTCGGCGCTAAGCGCTTCCCCTCGGCACCAGACCGTCAGTGTCCACCCGCGGGTGCCGCTTGCACCCCTTGACCCATTCTCCCCCGGCGTCCTCGGCAGCGCCGCCGGGTTCGTCGTCTTGATCGCCTGGCTGTCGACGCTGGCAGCGGTCGGACTCCCCCATCAACCCGAGCCACCGCCCGCTCCAGAGAGTTCGGCTGTGCCTGCTGGGCGTGTGCGGCCACGGATTCCTCGCTGCTCTTGCTCCCCGTGTCCTACAACGAACGCTTAGAAGCATATGCTTGTAGGGTCTGCGCCAAGGAGTCTCACTTGAGCCCGGATGCTCTTCATGCACACGGGCGTCACTGCAGACGCAGGCGGGGTCGTCGTCCTCCCTACGCCGCGCAACAAGAGAGCTTGCTGACGTCGCGGCTAAAGGTTTGGGCGGCGAGTTTGAGGCCCTCTGCCATCGTCAAGTACGGTGCGAGCGTCTCAGTCAGATCCGAGACGGTGAGGTTGAACTTGACGGCGAGTACCCCGGCGTAGATCACGTCGCCGGCGTTCTCAGCCACCACGTGCACCCCGACGATCCGGTTGGTCGTGGCGTCGGCTACAATCTTGAAGACGCCATGTGTGTCGCGGTTCACGATCGCCCGCGGCACCGCCGAAGCTGGTAGGACCGACGTCTTGACACTCAAGCCTTCCGCCGTGGCCTCGGCCTCTGTCAACCCAACGGTAGCGATCGCCGGCGTGGTGAAGGTGACCCCAGGGACCACGCGTAGGTCAAAGGCACGGTTGGCGTCGTTGAGCGCGTTGTCGGCGACAACGCTGCCTTCATAGGCAGCTACATAGACAAACTGTGGACCCAAGGTGACGTCGCCGGCGGCATAGATGCGGCCGTTGGTGGTGCGGCCCCAGTCGTCGACGAGGATCTCGCCTCGTTCGCCTACTGCCACGCTCGCTCGCTCCAGATGGAGCGCCTGGGTATTGGGTGTACGCCCGGTTGCCACCAGCAGCACCTCACCCTCAACCACGCGGGGGGCACCATTGACCTCGACCACCACCCGCTTGCCCGCGGCCGTTGTCTCGACCCGTACAAAACGTGCCCCGGTGACGACTTCGATCCCCTGCTCGGCAAGCACTCCGGCAACAGCCTCGGTGACCTCCGGTTCGTAGCTTTTCAGGATACGCGGGCTGCGCTGCATCAGCGTGACGCGGCTGCCCAGGTGATGAAAGAGCTGCCCCAGCTCCAAGGCGATATAGCCCGATCCGATCACGACGAGGCTCTTGGGGACGTGGGCCAGCTCCAGCGCCGTGGTGCTCGTCAGATACCCGCTCTCAGCCAGTCCAGGGATCGCGGGAACTGCCGGTGCTGCCCCGGTGGCTAGCAGGACGTTGCGGCTGCGGATCGAGCGCCCGTTGACGGCCAGGGTCTCCCCATCGATAAAGGCCGCTTCACCCCGCACCAGATCCCAGCCGTAGTCGGCGATCAGGTTCTCGTATTTTTCGTGGCGCAGCTGTGCCACCAGCTCGTTCTTCTGACCCACAAGCGCGGCCAGATCAACGCCGACAGCCTGGATCTGGATCCCCACAAAGGGTTGGTGCCCGGCTTGGTAGAATAGTTCGCCAGCCCGGAGCAAGGTCTTAGAGGGCACGCAGCCGATGTTGACGCAGGTGCCACCGATGGTCCCGCGCTCGATCATCACCACGCGGGCACCCTGTTCGGTGGCCTTGATCGCGGCGGCCATCGCCGCGGCGCCCGAGCCAACGATGGCCAGATCGTACTGGTGCTTGGCTGCAGAATGGCGGCCCCGAGACCGTGCGGCGGTAGGCATCGGCTCAATCTGGCCTGGCGTGTACCCGGCATTCGCTACCGCAGCGGCCAGTGCCGACAGATCAGCCATGGCGGGCACCGTGAAGCGGGCCTCACCACGGCGAAAATCCGCCGTGACCTTGGTTGCCCCAGCCCGCTCCAGCGCCCGAGCCACCGTGAGTTCACAGTGCTCGCAGGTCATGCCCGTAACCGGCATACGGTATGATTGGCCATGCATCGTCCTGCCCTCCTCGGCTTATCGGCGACACCGCCTTCGGGTTAGCCGATGTTGTGTATACGCCTCTTGCACCCCCTCACCAGCCGAGCGGAGCGCATCGGGCAAGGTGCAGGTTGCTCCAGGTGGAACCGAGCCGCTCGTCCCGCTCGGGAACGGGCAGACGGCGGCGCCTAACGACGCAACGGTCACTGGCGGCACCGGTTTGGGCGGTGGAGTCCTAAGCGCATCAGTGAGGAGGAAGAAACCAATCCCGGAGACTACCACCGCACCACCGATGGCGATGGCGTGCCGCCCACCCAGCCCGAGAGTGCTCACGGCAATGCCTGAACCTTCTGCTCAAGCATCTCCCGTGTCATCGCGCCGACGAACACCTCGCGCACGATGCCCGCTCGATCGATGAAGACAGTGCTGGGCAGCGAGCTGATCTGGTACGAGCGGGCCACCGCCCCATCAGGATCAACCACAAATGTCCAGGGGAACCTACCGCGCGTGACCGCCGCCCGGACGATCTTGGGATCCTCCTGCAGATCGATGCTGATGACCGACAGGTTCTGGTCCCGGAACTGCGCATGAACGCGCGCGATCTCGGGCATCTCGATCCGGCAGGGCGCACACCAGGTGGCCCAAAAGTTGAGCACGACTGGCCGGCCCCGCAATGCGCCAAGCTGCATCACGCCTCCGTCGAGAGCCGCCAGGGCGAAGTCGGGGGCTGGCTCCCCAAGCGCCAGCCTTGCCGGGCCGCTGGCGAGGCCGAACCGCGCGCCACTCAGACTCAGGCGCCCGCCGACCAGGAGTCCAATCGCCAGTCCCACAACGAGAATCGCGAGGATGGCGGCCAGGACGCGCCCTCGCGGGGACGGCTGGGCGCCGTGGGCTGAGGCAGGATGTTGCTGGACGGGGTCCTTCATCGCTCCTGCTCTGCCAGAGGACTCGCCAAGCCGTTACCCATCGATGCGCGCGCAGGCTCGAGGATAGCCGGGGTAGACGAGGCCGAATCCGCGTGCGGGATGGCACAGCGGGAGATCGTCGTTGCTGCCGCGGATTCCGACGCGGACGCGACCCAGCGCACGCCCAGGACGAGGGCCAGCACGAAATACGCCGCCAGCGCAGCGAACACCAGGCCCAGATGCGCGGTGATCAACCCGCCGACTGCGGTGCCGGCCAAGAGTGCGGCGATCAGCGGGAGATGGCAGGGGCAGGCGATGAGCGCTGACCCGAGCAGCACGTACCCTTTGAGCCCGCGAGGTGCCATCGTCGTTGTCTCCTTGGGGTTAGCGATCGTCTCGATTCCGTTGCCTCAGGCGCGTTCGGGCCGTGCCTGGTTGGGTAATGGCAGTGAGAAGAGAAAACTGCCCACCATCATGACCAGTCCCAGCACGGCACTCGCGTACATTGCCCGGCGCAGCGCATTGCCGTCGCGGGCGAGCCCTCCGACCATGGCCTTCCGGCGGTAGAAGAGCCAGTTGAGCGCCACGATCGTGAGCGTGCCCGCTGCCAAGACTTGGGGGATGTACTGCGAGAGGCCAAGGCTGGCGTAGAGCGCGCCCAGTCCGATCGAGGCGAATACGAGCGAGCCGCCGCAGCAGAGCGAGGCCACCAGCGCGGCGACCACGCTGCCAGCTAGCGGCCTACCGGCTATCGGGGCGATGGAGTTCCCGGTCAGTTGCCGCTTCTGTGCCGTTATTTCCATGAGCTTTCTCCGTTTGGTGATTGGGCAACCAAGCGCTAGCGTATGTCGCGCATGTCGGCCCGCGGCGTCATTTCCGAATCGCAGCACCCGGCCACGGGCAGGCAATCGCGCAACCTGTCTCGCGCAGCCCGGCGTCGTTCCCGGATGCTCGGGGCTCCCGGAGGGCCTGGGCTACCGTCTGCTTGACTGATCCCGCCGCGGCGCGGGAGGGCTCAGGTGCAGTCAGCAGCAGGGCGACGGCCGCACCCATCAGCAGATACTCAAGTACGACGCCTCGCCGAGCGTGATCGCGAGACGGCTCGACCTCGGGCAAGGCACGGCTCTCCCCAGGGACGGCCTGATAGGGCATCGTCTTTCGTCATCACCCGTGCCGGTAGGTTTCGTTAGCGGATCACCTGGCAAGCCAGCACCTGCTGAGCATTCTCCAAGAGCAAGTGTCGGCCTAAGCGCACCAACTCGGCCACCCGCTCGTCGCTGACGCGATAGTAAACATACCTGCCGCGACGCTCGGTCGTGACAAAGCCGCACCAGCGCAAGCACATCAGGTGTGAGGAGATCCGCCCCTGCAATCCCCCGACCCGTTCGACCAACTGGCTGACGTTCTGCTCACCTTCCTCTAGCAGGATCTCGATAATCTGCAGCCGGGTGGGATCGCCCAGCCCCCGGAAGAACTTCGCCAGCAACTCGACCTGCGCATCGGGTGCGCTCGCTGGCGTTACCTGGGCACTGACAGCCGCCGTCCCTGCGTTACTTCCCACGAAAGTTGCCTCTCTTCCCATGTACTTTGGCAGCCATCACCGCTGCCAGCATGCCTATGGTAGGAAATACTCCTCGGTCAACAATGCTGTGATCTGTTCTTCTTGCACCTGGGCCGGGTCGTAGCTTACCGTGAGCGTACCTGTAGCGGCGTCGACGGTCACATCGGCGATGCCTGGCAGCTTAGCGAGGATCTGGCGAATCAGCTGCGCCGCCACGCTCGGCGAGATGATGCAACAGGGATCCTGCTGGACAGCCGGCTGCAGGTATGACGGGTGGTAGACCACCTGGGCCAGTGCTGCTGCAGGGGCGGCTGCGACCATGGACGGTCCAACCTGTGGGTGCGCCGTCACCGTCACCGGATCGGCCGTGGGGGACGATAGCAGCGCAGCGCCGGCGAGCACAATGAATGCGAGGAAGCGCCCAGCGCCTGACTGGCTCAGCTTTAGGGTCGAGGCTGCATAACGTGAAGACATCGGTTCCCTCCCTATGTGGAGTGTCGTACCTCCTGCTATGACAGCAGGAGGCCCGAACTGAGCTCGAATACGACGAGATAGATACCCGCAAGGATCAGGATCGCGGCGCTGAGACGGCTGACGTAGGGCAGCACCGCACGGAGCCGGCTGATTAGCATGCTCTGGAAGAGCGCGGCAGCCAAGCTGACCGCGACCAGCACCACCCCCATTCCCAATCCGTAGGCGATAAAGAGGAGGAGAGCGGCAAGCGGACCACTCGACGTGAGCGCACTACCGACAACGACCAGAAAGATCGGCAGCGTGCATCCAAGCGACGCCACAGCGTAGGCAACCCCGAAGAGCACAATGGCGCCTATACCTCGGCCGGGGTGGACCGCTGCAACGTGTGGCAGGGACAGGCCCAGCGATCGACCGGCGGCGATCCAGATGCCCAGACCGACCATCAGCACACCGACTATCAGCGTCCCCCACGGTATTAGTGGCAAGATTGCCCGCCCGCCCAACGACACGATTAGGCCGATCGTGAGGAAGACCGCCAGAAAGCCCATTGTGAGCGCTAGGCCGAGGCCTAGCCCCAGCAACGCTCGGTGGACGACCGAGGCCTGAACAAATCCCTCGTCCTCAGTCCCGAGAAGATAGGAGACAAACGACGGCAGCATCGCAAACCCGCAGGGGTTCACGGTTGCGACGAGGCCGGCGGAGAAGGCAAGTAAGAGGGGGAGACCCTCGACCAGGTAGGTCACGTGAGGACTCCCTCCAGCAGCTTGCGAAGTGCGCCCTGATTGCGCGGAACCGTATCACGGTAGACGATCTGGCCGGTCTTGTCGATCAGGATCAAGGTTTCCAGCGCTAGGATCTGGTACTGCAGGGTGATGGTGCTGCCCTGATCGACCGCCCAGAGGTGGTCACCGCCCTTGAAGCGGTTGCGGAAGCGCGCCAGGTCCTCCGGCGTTTCTTTGGGATCGACGTCGAGGACCAAGACGTCGAGTCCGCGCTCTCGGTAGATATTGGCAAGCTCGCCCAGCTGCTTTGTCGGGTCGATGCAGGTCGTGCACCACGTGGCCATCACGAAAACTGCCGTGGCACGGCCGTGCTCGATTTGTTGGGCTAGGGTGAAGGACTGTCCATCGAGCGTTGCCACAGTGAAATTTGGCGCACGGCTACCCACTGCTCCGTTGGGGCGCTGGGGTGTTGCCGATACAGATGCATTGGCTAAGGGGGACGCTGCACTTGCGGCTGAGGGGGGCTTGCTCGCCGAAGGCGAGCAGGCCAGGACAGCAATGCTCGGGAGCACAAAGAGAAGCCACGCGAGGCCAGGGTGGAATGAAGAAGGGTGTCGAAGCTTGCCCACCAGTTCATACCTCCTTGTCGAGCAGGCGTCCACGCCTTCCCGGCTCGCCACCCGAGGCCGGCTAGCAGCAGGGACAGGCCGATCAGGGGGACAACACCCGATTCACGCCTGGCGTGAGACCGCCAAGACCCGCGGCGACGAGCACTGCGAGCAGCAGGGACATCAAGATACCCGCACTCCAGAGCGCGGTGATCGGCGCGCGAGCGCACCGACCAGAAAAAACCACCGCACAGCCCGCCTTCTCCTTCGCCTGTCTCGCATTTATACGATAATACGGATGTATCGATACGTTAGCGCCTGAGACGGAGGGCGTCAAGTAGCTGAGCTCCTGACCTTTGGAGATCCCATGCCTGTCGGGCATGGGCAGCCAATCGCCACAACACGAGGCGGGTCAACGCCAGCAGGAGTCAGGCGGCAGGTCGTGGGGCGGTCCACCCGTGCAGCGGGTGGCGCTCGCGGCAGCCCTCGGGCAGCACGTCCAGGACCGCGTTGGCGACCGCGCGTCAGGGATGAGCCAGCGGCGGGCGGCGCGGCCGGGGTGTGGGCGCGAGCGGCGCGATCAGCAGCCACTCGGCGTCGGTCCGGTCATTCGGGTAGGCCCGCTTGGGTGGCGGCGGTGTTGTCGCGTCGTTGCGATTTGCGAACTTTCTTGAAACGTGATGTCTGTGCCGCTGTTTCATCAGGCCGCGGGTTTCCCGATCGATCAGGGTTGGGATCGGCGCGTCGAAGGGCGCGATTCTGGTACTATTCGGCGCGGTGCCCGTCGGCGCTGCCGGCGGCTGGGCGTGGTGCAGGGCTGTGGCGGCTGACGGTGGCCGGCATGGAGCAGAGCGTAAGGAGGCGGAGGCCGTGACCGAGATCATCGAGCGCGTGCTGATCGATTTCACCCAGATGAGCGAATTCGCCCGCGATCCGCTGGTGCTGGCCGAGGGGGAGGGGATCCGGCTCAAGGATGTCGACGGGCGTACCTACATCGACGGCCTCTCGGGCGTCTTCGTCTCGAACCTCGGCCACGGCAACCGCCGCGTCATCGACGCCATCGTGCGCCAGCTCAACACGCTCGCCTTCGGCGCGCCGCTCTTCTCGACCAACACCGCCGCGCTCGCCTACGCGCGCCTGCTGCTCGACCACGCCCCGCCGGGCCTGACCGCCGTCAAGTTCTTCTCCGGCGGCTCCGAGGCGACCGAGAACGCCATGAAGCTGGCGCGCCAGTACCACAAGCAGACCGACAACCCCAACAAGTACAAGATCATCTCGCGCTACGGCTCCTACCACGGCGGCACCTTCGGCGCCATGTCCGCCTCCGGCTCGGGCGACCGCAAGGCGCCGTTCGAGCCGATGCCGCCCGGCTTCGTCCACGTCCACCCGCCCTACTGCTACCGCTGCCCCTTCGACAAGACCTACCCCGAGTGCGGCCTCACCTGCGCCACCCTGATCGAGCGCACGATCGAGCGCGAGGACCCGAACACGGTCGCCGCCATCATCGTCGAGCCGCTGGTTGTCTCCGGCGGCGGCTTCATCGTCCCGCCGCCCGAGTACCTGCCGACGCTGCGCGACATCTGCAACCGGCACAACGTGCTCCTCATCTTCGACGAGATCATCACCGGCTTCGGCCGCCTCGGCCACCTCTTCGGCGGTCCCGGCATGGGCGTGGTGCCCGACCTGCTCTGCGTCGGCAAGGGGATGAGCGCCGGCTACTCGCCCCTCTCGGCCGTGCTGATCGCCGAGCAGGTGGCGGCGGCGTTCACCGGCAAGGAGGGGCGCCAATTCATGGCCGGGCACACCTACGGCGCCAACCCCGTCTCCTGCGCCGCCGGCACCGCCGTGCTGCGCGAGCTGCTGGACTACGACCTCTGCCGGGCGGCCGGCGAGCGCGGCCTCCAGCTCCGGGCCGGGCTGGAGGCGCTGGCGGCGCGCCACCCGAGCATCGGGGACGTGCGCGGCATCGGGCTGCTCCAGGGCGTCGAGTTCGTCGCCGACCGCGCCACGCGCCGGCCCTTCCCGCGCGACCTGAAATTCGGCCTCCAGGTCAGCCGGGCCGCGCGCGAGCGCGGACTGCTCATGCGCGCCGACCCGAACTGGCTCGTCCTCGCCCCGCCGCTCGTCTCGACGCCGGCCGACATCGACGAGATCCTCGGGATCCTCGACGCCGCCATCGGCGCGGTCGAGGCGGCCGTCCTCGTCGCCTAGGCCGCGCCAGGCGCTACGCCACCGGCAGCCGATACCAGCGCACGGCGCTCTCGCCGAAGATCGCGACCCGCTCGGACTCGCCCAGCCCGAGCGGGTCGAGCGTTGCGCGGAGCGCCTGGAGCTGCACGCCGTAGCCCGCCGCGAGCAGGCAGACGGGCCAGTCGGAGCCGTAGAGCAGCCGCTCGGGCCCGAAGCGGTCGACCACGCGCTCGACGTAGGGCGCCAGATCGGCCGGCGTCCAGCGCGCGGGGTTGGCCTCGGTCACCAGCCCCGAGAGCTTGCAGGCGACGTTGGGCAGCGCCGCGAGCGGCGCCATGAGCGACGCCCACGGCTCGACCCGACCCGAGCGGATCGGCGGTTTGGCGGCGTGGTCGACGATCAGGCGCAGGTCGGGGAGCGCCCGCGCGACCCCGAGCGCGGCCGGCAGCTCGCGCGGGCGCACGAGCAGGTCGTAGGCGAGGCCGGCGTCGCGTACCGCCGCCAGCCCGCGCTGCACGTCCGCGCGCAGCAGCCAGGCGGGGTCCGGCTCGTCGTGGACCTGGTGCCGGATGGCGACGAGGTAGCCACCGCCCGGCCCGGCGCGCAGCTCGGCCAGCCGGTCGGCCACATCGGGCGCGGCCAGGTCGACCCAGCCGACCACGCCCGCCACGAAGTCGGTCGCCTCGGCCGTGGCGAGGAACTCGCGCGTCTCCGCCAGGCTCGCGCGCGTCTGGACGAGCACTGTCCGGTCGATGCCGTGCGCCGTGAGCTCCGGCCGCAGGTCGTCGGGGCCGAACGGCCGGCGGATCGGCGCGTGCGCCCCCGTCATCCAAGGATAGTCGGCGCGGGTGGTGTCCCAGAAGTGGTGGTGCGCGTCGACGACCGGGCTCACCGTCACCTCACCTCGCCGCGCCCGCCGTCGGCACGGGCACGCCCTCCGGCAGCAGGCCCTCGGCCTTGAGCGCCGCCCAGAGCTCGGGCGGGATGGGCGTGCGGAACATGGCCGCATTCTCCTCGAGTTCGGCGACCGAGCGGGCGCCGTTGAGCACCACGCTCACCGCCGGGTGGCCGAGCGGGAACTGGATCGCCGCCGCCTTGAGCGGCACGCCGAAGCGGGCGCAGACGGCGTCGAGCCGCCGGGCGCGCTCGAGGAGCCGCATGCCGGCCGGGCGGTAGTTGAAGGTGGCGCCGTCGCCGTGGGGATCGGCCAGGACGCCGCTGTTGTAGACCCCGCCGATGATGATGGCGATGCCGCGCTCCGCGCAAAGCGGCAACAGCTCCGCCAGGCCCGACTGGTCGAGCAGCGTGTAGCGCCCGGCGAGGAGGAAGCAGTCGAAGTCGGCCGCGCGCGCGAACCGCACCAGCATCTCGGCCTGGTTCATGCCGGCGCCGACGGCGCGGATCGTCCCCTCGGCGCGCAGGCGGTCGAGGGCGCGGTAGGCGCCGGTCAGCGCCGCCTCGTAGTGCTCGTCCGGGTCGTGGATGTGGAGGATGTCGATCCGGTCGAGGCCGAGTCGCGCCAGGCTCTCCTCGACCGAGCGCAGCACGCCGTCGTAGCTGAAGTCGAACACCGGGTTGACGGGCGGCACCGCCTTGTAGATCGGCTCGCCGTGCTCGATCAGGCGCGGCTCGGGCGGCGCGTCGGCGCGCAGCAGCCGCCCCACCTTCGTCGCAAGGACGAACTCGTCGCGCGGGCGGGCCCTGAGCACCTGGCCGAGCCGGCGCTCGGCGATGCCGTGGCCGTAGAGCGGCGCCGTGTCGAAGAACCGGATGCCGAGCGCCCAGGCGCGCTCGATCGTGGCCAGCGCCTCGTCCTCCTCGACGGCCCGGAAGAGGTTGCCGAGCGGGGCCGAGCCGAGCCCCAGCGGCGTCACGGCCAACCCCGTCCGCCCGAACGCCATGCGCTCCCCCGGCTCCATCTCGACACCTCCCTTAGCCGCTGCCGGCCGGCCCCTCGCGCGCGGCCGGCGGGGCCGGGCGGTCGGCGCGGCGCCATTATGCCACGGCCCCCGGAACGGCTTCCCGGGGCCGTGACGAGGTGGTGGCGGAGCAGCCGAACCTCAGTAGAGGATGGAGGGGAGCCAGGCGCCGGCCGGCTCGCCGTACAGCCCACGGGTCATCAGCGTCATGACCTGCAACGTCCGCAGGCCGTGGCCCAGGCACCAGCCGAACAGCGGGGCGCGGGCCGGCACCAGGACTCCCGGGCCGAGGATCGCCGGGGCCGTGCCGATCAGCGCCTTGATGTCGTCGTCGGTCTCGCCCACCGCGTGGCCGAAGAACCCGATCGCCGTGGCGTAGCCGCTGATGCGCCCGGCGTGCTCGACGACCGTGGCGCTGCCGCTCCGGATGGCGTCCGCCACCTCGCCGGCGCGATCGTGGCCGTGGACGCGGCGACAGAGTCGGTTGCAGTCCTCCAGGTCGGCCGCGCGCGCCGCCCGCACCGAGCGGCCGGGGATCGTGATCGCCATCGGCGGGCCCTGCAGGCAGGCGATCGGCTCCCGTACCTGGAACCCGAGCTTGGTGTACAGCGAGAGGGAGCGGGTGTGGTAGGCACCCTGGAGCAGCCGGACCCCGGCGAACCTCTGCGCCGCCGCGCGGTCGAGCACCGCCTGCATGAGGCGCCGGCCGATGCCGCCGTCCTGCACGCCCGTGTCGACGGTGATCGGGCCCACCCCGGCGATGGGCGAGCGCTCGTCGAGGAAATTGCTGCCCACGACCCGCCCCGCGCGCTCCGCCACGACCCCGTAGAAGCCCGGGTGGGCGAGGAGCCCGGCGAGCACGTCGGTCGCCACCTCGGGCGACGGGAAGTCGGGCGGGAAGGCGTGCTTGCTCGCGATCGTTCGGAACGCCTCGTAGCAAATCCGGCCGCAGGCGGCGGCATCGTCCGGCCCGGCCCGGCGCAGCGTGACCTCCGCCGACCCCGGTTCGTGCAACATCAGCGTCATCTCTGTCCTCCCGACGGCCCTACACGAGTCGCCGCAGCGGTTCCAACAGGTCGAAGAAGGTGTCGAGCGAGAGCTCACCGGTGGCGTAGCCGGGCCAGAACACGATCTCGGTCGCGCCGAGCTCCCGCGCGGTGTCGACGTCGCGCCGGATTTCGTCGAGCGAGCCGTGGAAGTCCAGCCGGCCCTCGCCGGCGGGCGTCTCGCGCACGTCCAGGTCGGCCCAGATCAGCAGCTCCAGGTCGGCGAGATCGCGTCCGGCCGCGCGGGCGCTGTGGCGAACCTGGTCCATCATCGGCCCGATCGCCGCGAGCGGCACGCCCGAGGGCATCCAGCCGTCGGCCAGCCGGCCGATGCGCGCCAGCGCACTCGGGGCGTAGGCGGCCATGTAGATCGGCGGCCGCGGCCGCTGGACCGGCTTGGGCTGGAGGATCGACCGCGGCAGCGTGAAGAACTCGCCGGCGAACTCGGCCGGGTCGGTCGTCCAGATCGTCTCGAGCACCCGGATGTACTCGTCGGCGCGGGCGCCGCGCCGGGTCGTCGCGCCGCCGCCCGCCTCCAGTTCGTCGAGCGACCAGCCCTGGCCGAGCCCGAGCCGCGCCCGGCCATCGGAGAGGACGTCCAGCGTGGCGATCTGGCGAGCGAGCATGACGGGGTTGTGCAGCGGCATCAGCACCACGCTCACCCCCAGGCCGATCCGCGTGGTGGTCGCCGCCACGAAGCTCAGCGTCTCCAGCGGCGTCAGCGCGTGCTGGTAGAAGCGCGGCAGCGAGCCGTCGGGCGTCACCGGGTAGCGGCTGCGCGGCGCCACCGGATAGAGCAAGCGCTCGGCGACCCAGAGGTTCGCGTAGCCGAGCTCCTCCGCCGCGCGTGCCGCGCGGACGAGCTCGGCCGGCCCGACGCCGGCCCCGAGGCTCGGCAAGGCAACTCCACAGCGCATGGCTGGCTTCCTCCATTCGACCGCGGCCGACGGGCAGGGTTCGCCGCCCGCCGGCCGCGGTCCATACTCCGGTTCGACTTTAGTGGCGGTGGGTGGCCGGGCTGGTCGGGCCGGTCGGCTCGACCGGGGCGGCTGCCTGGCGCGCCCCGCGGTAGACGAACGCTTCCATCGAGACGACGTAGGTGTCGGTGCCGGGCTCGTAGCGGATGCAGCGCTGGGTCGGGTAGAAGCCGGCGACCGCGACCTCGGGCGTGGCCTTGATGGCGAGGCACTCGGCGGGGCGGCTCTGGAGGTAGGCGAGCGTCACCATCTCCTCGTAGAAGATCACGCGCCCTCCGTAGACCCCGTAGAGCCAGCTCCGGGTGAACGGCTCACCCCCGAACTCACGGCCGGTCAGGTCGATCAGGTGGTTGCCCATTGCGGGCGCGACCGCGTCCACGTCGGCGAAGTCGGGGTGCATCATGCCCGCCGGCAGGGGCTGCTTGGCGATGGCGTAGGCGTCGCAGTCCACGAACTCGGGCCCGCACGCGCCGGCCGGAATGGCCATGATCTCCGCGATCGACGTCATGTAGAAGTGGACGTCGAAGTGGGGTACGTCGTAGATGCCCGGCGGGGCGTGGCCGTGCCGGTTCCAGTTCAGCAGCGACCACTTGAACGGGATGTCGTCCCGGCGCGTGACCGCGTCCGGCAGCGGGATCACGTACTCGTGGGTCTCGAAGCACTCGCCCGGCCGGGCGACGATGCCATCGCCGTCGCGGTCGGCGCAGTGGTGTCCGTCCGAATGCGTGTCCGGCAGCCCGTTGAAGGCGCCGCCCGAGAAGACCAGGCCGATGGCGCGGGGGGCGCCCCCCGGCCCGAACTCGGCGAAGCTGCTGACCTCGCCGTTGCCGAGCGGCGTGCGCCAGCCCAACGTCCGGTCGGTACCGGCCGGGGCACCGCTCCCGGTGCCTGTGAGGGCCAGCGCGAGCGTCCCGACGAGCGCGGCGGCGATACCCCAGCGCGCCACCCGGCGGGCCGGGAGCTGCGACATCAGCGTCGACGTCAGATTCATCGTGGTTCCTCCCTTTCGAGTGGTTGAGTGATTGGTCGGTGCGGCGGGCGGAGCCCGCCGCGGGTCACGGCTGCGGCTGGATGTTCTGGTTGAAGCGGAAGAGGTTGTGCGGGTCGTAGCGGCGCTTGATGGCGGCCAGGCGCGCGTGGGTGGCGGCCGGGTAGGCCTCGAGCATGCGGTCCTGCCCCTCGTCCGCCTCGAGGAAGTTGACATAGACGCCGGAGCTCTCGTACTGAATCTGCTGCCAGAGGCCGCGGACCCAGGCCTGGTGGGTGATGGGGTTCTCGGTCGGGTCGAGCCAGATCGCGATGATGGAGAGCCAGTAGCGCTGATGGCGGTGGGCGAAGGCCGTCGCCGCGGGATCGACCCGTGCCATGGCGCCGCCGAGCCCGCGCAGGTGGATGATGCTGTAGGGCGAGGTGGCCCGCGCCATCGCGTAGAGCGCGGCGTCGATCACCGAGTCGCTCAGCTCGTGCGCGAACATCGACCGGATCGACCAGCCGTGCCGCGCTTCCTGGTGCGCCGTGAACGCGTACATGTGCGGGTAGGGGATCGGGCCGACGGTGTCGGCGATCGGGGTGGCGAGCGCCCGCAGCGGGGCCAGCGCCGCCTGACCGGCCTCGACGCTCCCGGTCCAGCAGACGAGGATCGAGAGCACCAGCTCTCCCACCCGCTCGGCCGGCACGTGCGGCGCCGGCGGCGCGTGCATGAGGTTGGCGAGCGTGGTGAGGTCGTCGGGCGCCGCGGCGGCGTACTCGAGATAGCCGCGGACCACCTCGCGGCTGGGCGGCAGCATCAGCTCGCCGCCCAGCACCTGGCCGACCGGCGCCAGGCGGTAGACGAACTCGGTGACTATGCCGAAGTTGCCGCCGCCGCCGCGAATCGCCCAGAAGAGGTCCGGGTGCTCGGTCGGGCTGGCGGTGACGATCTCGCCGTCGGCGGTGACGACGCGCGCCGCGAGGAGGTTGTCGATGGTGAGCCCGTACTTGCGCACCATGAAGCCGATGCCGCCGCCCGTGGTCAGCCCACCCATGCCGACCGTAGCGGTGTCGCCGGTGGAAAGCGCCAGGCCGTAGGGCTGGGCCTGGGCTGCCAGGTCGCGGGAGGTGGCGCCGGGCTGCACCCGGGTGGTGCGCGTCTCGGGGTCGATGCTGATGTGCTTCATCGCCCCGAGGTCGACGACGATGGCGTCGTCGATCATGCTCTGGCGGGCGAGGCTGTGGCCGCCGCTGCGGACCGCGAGCGGCAGGCCGTGGTCGCGCGCGAAGCTCACGGCCGCTGCCACGTCGTACTCGTCCGCCGCCCGCACGAGCGCGAGCGGCCGCCGATCGACCGTGAACTCCTGCACCTGCCGAAGCGCGTCGTAGTCCGCGTCCTCGGCCGTGACGAGCTCACCGAGCAGCCGAGCCCGCAGCGTTTCGAGGTGGTCGCCGAGCGCGGGCGTGGTCGAGGCGACCGAAGAGGGAGTGAGTGGGACGACCATCTGGCAACTCCTTGGTGGTTTGGTGACACCAAGGTACGTCCCGGCGGGCCCACCCCGCGCCTGGCGAACGCGATAACCCGCGCTATATTTCTGCCGGTGCGGGTGTGGCGCGGCCAGCCCGAGACGCGCGCCCACGACCTATGACGCTCACGTGATCTCCGACGGGTGCGCGCGCTACCGACGGGTGCGCGCGCTACCTATGACGCGCGCTATAACTCGCTGCTGCTCGGGGCGTGGGGCCCGCCGGCCGCGAGCGGGTGGCAGCGTGGTGCGCTCCGGAGCCCCGGCGCGGCGTCGAGGGGCGGCACGCACGCGGCCGCTCCCCGGCTCGCGACCCACGGTGGGAGAAGCGGTGGACCGGCGGCGGAGGCGCCGCGAGCCGGGCGCGAGGTGGGCAGACGAATGCGCTCGACGTTGCCGGCCGGACGGGCGGCTCAGTCGGCGCGTGAGCCGAGCAGGCCGTGCTCGGCGGCCCAGACGGCAAGCTGGGCGCGCGAGCGCAGGTCGAGCTTGGTGAAGATGTTGGAGAGGTGGACGCCGACGGTGCCCTAGGTGATCACCAGCGCCTCGGCGATCTGCCGGTCGGTCTGGCCCTGCGCCACGAGCACCGCGATCTCGCGCTCGCGCCGGGTCAGCGGGCTCGGCGTCCGGG
>JBHOQZ010000603.1:0-1608 GCA_042408635.1 Chloroflexota bacterium | reverse complement strand
CCGCCCGGGCGCCGCCCGGCCCGAACCACCGGACGCTCGACGTGCTCCGGCTCGTCGCCGCCGAGGTAGTGCGCCGTGCCGCGCCGGGCCCGACGCGGCGGCACCGGCTCGGCGTTGAGCTCGTCCCAGAAGGGATCGTCGAGCGGATCACCCCGCGGCTCGACCTCCCGCTCGACGCGCCCGGCGCCCGACGGCAGCAGCCGCCGCGCCGGGCGCCGCGGCGCCTCGACCGGCTCGTCGTCTGGCTCGATCAGCGGTGGCGGCTCCCTGGGAGGCGGCGGGTGGCCGGCGAAGGCGCGCCAGGTCGCCCGGAGAAACGCGACGCTCCCGCGCCCCACTGCCGCTCCGAGACCGCCGCGAGCCAGCAGCCGCCGCCGCACCGGCCGGTCGAGCGCGGGCTCCGGGTCGAGATCGTTGACGCCGTCCACGTCGACGCCGCCCTCGATCTCCACCGGGGTCGGGCGGGGCGCCGGCAGCCGCTCGGCCCGGGCGGGACGCGGTGCAGGCAGCGCGGGTAGCGAGCGCGGACCGCTCACTGGCGACGCGGTGGCCGGGCCGTGGGCCGCCTCGAACCGCAGCACCACCAGCGCCACGGGATCGCGCGCGCCCGCGCGCTGCTGGAGCTCGAGGGCGGCGTCGGCCGCGTCCTCCCCCACCAGGCCGGCGATGGCCGGGGCCAGCCGCAGGCCGGTGACGAGCAAACCCGCCGAGGTGAAGAGGACGTAGTCGCCGGGCTGGAGCTGCGCCGAGACCAGCTCAGGGTCGAGCCATGCACCGGCGCCCAGCTTCGGCCGCGGCCCACCCTCGCCCCCGCGTAGGAGGCGGGCGCGGCCAGCGCGGCAGAGCCAGGTGGCCGCCCCGCCCGTCTGCGCGACATAGAGGGTCTCGCCCTTGAGCGCGGCGCAGAGCCCGCCGAGACGGCGCTGGTCGCGCGTCAGCGCGCGCCGGTTCTCCTCGTAGAGGGCGGCGTTGGCGGCCTGGAGCGCGTCGGTCAGGGCGGCCGTGGTGGAGCGCGACCGGCCCCGCGCGAACTCGCGGGCGGCCGCGTCGAGCAGGTGCTTCGCCAGCCGGGCATCGTGCAGCCCCGGCTCGACCAGGGTGATGAGGGCGGGGCGGCCGCGGCCGCCCGCGTCGACGCGGGTCGCGGGGACATCGAGCGGGGCGCCGTCAGCGCGGACCGTCCGTTCGGCTGTCTCAGGCGGAGAGGCAACGACCATGGCAAAGGCAACCTCGACCTGCGGTCTCGACGTGTGGTGAGGCACAGGTGTTGGAGAGGGAATTCTGAGGGCTTGGCGAGTGTAGCACATCGTGGGGCTTGCGAGTAGAACAAGTGTTCTGTATCATGGAACGGCCGGCGCGGACCCGGCGGCGTCCGCGCCGGGAGGAGGATGCATCGATGCAGATTGGTTTGCTCTGGTACGACCGCGACCCGAAGCGGCCGCTAGCGCAGAAGATCGAGGTAGCGCTCGGCGGCGGCCTCGATCTTCTGCGCTAGCGTCCGCTTCGGGTCGCGGTCGTACCAGAGCAAACCAATCTGCATCGATGCATCCTCCTCCCGGCGCGGACGCCGCCGGGTCCGCGCCGGCCGGTCCATGATACAGAACACTT
>JBHOQZ010000596.1:0-4226 GCA_042408635.1 Chloroflexota bacterium | reverse complement strand
GGCCCGGTCGCCGGGCGGCACGACCAGCAGGAGCGCCGGGCCGTCCCGGCCAGCCTCGGCCAGCCGCGCCAACGCCGCCCCCGGCGGGCCCGCCACGGTGCCGGACCCGGCGGCATCGACCGCGTCGAGCACCACGGCCTCGCTGGTGAAGCCCGGTTCCAGCCGCGCCAGCGCCTCCGCCGCGGAGCAAGGCGCCTGGCGCAGCACGCGATGGATCGGCAGGATCGCCAGACCGGGGTCGTCGACGTCGGTGAGGCTCATCAGGATGAAGTTGTGCGGCGCGGCCGGATCGGCGTCCGGCTCGGCGCGTCGCCGCTCCTCGCGGTAGGTCAGCGCCGTCTCGTAGCGGTGGTGGCCGTCGGCGATGAAGACGGGCTGATCGCGCATCGCCCCGGCGAACGCCGCGATCCGCGCCGGGTCGGTCTCGACCCAGAGGCGGTGGCGGTCGCCGTTGGGCGCGACGAAATCCTGGTCAGGCGGCCGCGCCGTGATCGCCCCGAGCACGCCCCGCGCGCGGCCCTCGGGATCACGGTAGAGGGCGAAGACCGGGCTGAGGTTGGCCGGGATGGCGTGCATCAGGTTGAGCCGGTCCTGCTTCGGCCGCGCCAGCGTGCGCTCGTGGGGCAGCACCGCGCCGGCCTCCCACGGCTCGAGCCGCACCGCGCCCAAGACGCCGCGCCGGGTGAGGCGCCTCGCCGTCCGACCCCCGTCCGCCGAGCCCGCCTCGAGCGTGAACTCGTGGTCGTGGACGTAGAGCGCCGGCCGCTCGTCACGGCGCAGGAGGCCCCGCGCGAGCCAGTCGCGCCAGAGGCGCCCCGCCGCCGCGTACTCGGGTGAGCCGCCCGGCCGGTCGAGCGGCAGCTCGAGCCGCACCACGTTGTAGGGGCAGGCGGCCAGGAGCGCGGCATGGTCGGCCGGCCCCACCACGTCGTACGGCGGGGCGATCAGGCAGCGCATCTGCACGCCCGCGCGCTCGGGGTCATAGCGCACGGCGCGGAGCGGGCGGAGCTCAACCAAGGGCCTGCTCCAGGTCGGCGAGCAGATCCTCCGCCCGCTCGATGCCGATCGAGAGGCGGATCAGGCTGGGCGAGATTTCGAGCGAGGAGCCGGCGACGCTCGCGTGCGTCATCGTTGCCGGGTGCTCGATCAGGCTCTCGACGCCGCCCAGGCTCTCGGCGAGTGAGAACAGCCGTGTGCCGTTGACGACCCGCCGCGCCGCCTCGAGGCCGCCCTTCACCTCGAAGCTGACCATGCCGCCGAAGCCGCTCATCTGGCGGCAGGCCACCCCGTGGCCAGGGTGATCGGGCAGGCCCGGATAGTGGACGCGCTCGACCTTCGGGTGGCGCGCCAGGAACTCGGCGATGCGCTGGCCGTTCGCGGAGTGGGCGCGCATGCGGATGGCCAGCGTCTTGATGCCGCGCAGCACCAGCCAGCAATCGAACGGACCCGGCACCCCGCCAGCCGCGTTCTGGAGGAAGTGGAGCCGGTCGCTGAGCGCGTCGTCGCGCACGACCAGCGCGCCGCCGATCACGTCGCTGTGGCCGCCGAGGTACTTGGTCGTGCTGTGGAGCACGATGTCGGCGCCGTGCTCGAGCGGCCGCTGGAGGTAGGGCGAGGCGAAGGTGTTGTCCACGACCGTGAGCGCATCGTGCTCGCGCGCGATCGCGCTCAGCGCGGCGATGTCGAGCACTTTCAGGAGCGGGTTGGTCGGCGTCTCGATCCAGAGGGCGCGCGTCTGCGGCGTGATCGCCCGACGCACCGCGTCCAGGTCGCGCATCTCGACGAACGAGGTCTTCAGGCCCCACCCCTCGAAGACGCGTACGAAGAGGCGGTAGGTGCCGCCGTAGACGTCGTTGGCGCAGAGGATGTGGTCGCCGGCCTTGAAGAGCATCACCGAGGTCGTCGTGGCGGCCAGGCCGGAGGCGAAGGCGAGGCCGTGGCGCCCGTTCTCGAGCGAGGCCAGGCAGGTTTCGAGCGCGGTGCGCGTCGGGTTGCCGGTGCGCGAGTACTCGTAGCCCTTGTGGCGGCCGAGCTCCTCCTGCACGTAGGTCGAGGTCTGGTAGATGGGCACCGTCACCGCACCCGTCGTCGGCTCGGGCGCCTGCCCAACGTGGATCGCCCGCGTCTCGAAGCCGCACTCTGCGAGCTGCTGATCGCCCAGTTTCGCCAAAGTCTTCCTCCCTGATCCGCCCCTGTGATCGGCCGCCATTCCCCGGGGACGCTAATCCCGACTGGTCGAGGTCCGAGGCGCCGCTCCGGCCCCGGCCGCCCGCTACTCCGCTCGGAAGACTCCGGTAGCATCGCGGCGCTGCCGGTGCGCGATGAACTCGAGCACGTCGAGGCGCGTGAGCACCCCCAGCGGGCGCTCGTCGCGCACGACGACGACGCCGGGCGCGCCGGTCTCGAGCGCCTGAACCGCGGCGCTCAGGTTCTCGCCCTCGGGCACGACCGGTAGCGGTGGATCCATGAGCCGCTCGACCGGCTGCTCCAAGAGGTCGGGTTGCTGGTAAACCTTCTCGAGCAGTGTTTTCTCTTGGAGGCTGCCCACGATGGCGCCCACGTCGTTAATCTCACCGTCGGCCACGACAGGCATCTGCGAGATGCCGTACTCCTGCAAGCGGTCGATCGCGGCGCGCACCGTCTCGCCGGCCGAGGCGTAAACGATCGCCGGGATGCTTAGGCCGGCCGCCCGCTCGATCAGCACCTCGGCCACGCTCTGGCTGAACGGCGTCCACTCGAAGAACCCGTTCTGCCGCATCCACTCGTCCGAGTAGAGCTTCGAGAGGTAGCCGCGGCCGGTGTCGGGCAGGACGACGACCATGATCGTGTGCTCGTCGTAGTCGCGCGCGGCCACCAGCGCCGCGTAGAGCGCGGTCCCGCAGGAGCCGCCGCAGACGATCCCCTCCTCGCGCGCCAGCCGCCGCGCCGTCAGGAACGAGTCGCGGTCGCTTACGCGGATGACGCGGTCGACGAGCGACATGTCGACGACCTCGGGTAGATAGTCCTGGCCGATCCCCTCGACCTTGTAGGGCTTGGGTGTGTCGCCCGAGTAGATCGAGCCCTCCGGGTCGGCGCCGACGATCTTGATGGCCGGGTTCTGCTCCTTCAGGAAGCGCCCCACGCCGGTGATGGTGCCGCCGGTGCCGATCCCCGCGACGAAGACGCCGACCTTGCCGTCGGTCTGGCGCCAGATTTCGGGCCCGGTGGTCCGGTAGTGGGCGAGGGGGTTGTTCGGGTTGGTGTACTGGTTCGGCTGGAACGCGCCCGGGATGTCGCGGGTGAGGCGGTCCGCGACTTTGTGGTAGTTGTCTGGGGAGTCGTGCGGCGCCCCAGTCGGGCAGATCAGCACCTCGGCACCGTAGGCGCGCAGCAGGGCGATCTTCTCGGAGCTGACCTTGTCGGGCATCACGAAGATGCACTTGTAGCCCTTGATCGCGGCCGCCATCGCCAGCCCCACACCCGTGTTGCCCGAGGTCGGCTCGACGATCGTGCCGCCGCGCTTGAGCAGCCCCCGCCGCTCGGCGTCCTCGATCATCGGCAGCCCGATGCGGTCCTTCACGCTGCCGCCGGGGTTCACGCTCTCGAGCTTGGCCAGGACCACGGGCCGCACACCCTGGGCGATCCGGTGGAGCCGGATGAGCGGCGTGCTCCCGATCGCCTCCAGCACCGAGTCGTAGACCTCCATGTCTCCCCCTCCCGCGCCGTGCAGCAACGCCCTGCGCCCCTTATTCTGACACAACTCGACTCCGGGCGGCACCCGCGCCGCACCCACCCCACCCCATTCCCGTGCCGGCCAGCCGGCACGCTGCTTGCAGAGGAGACAAATTCTGAATCGACAGGTCGAACCGGCCCGGACCGGGCCAGGTGCATGAGGCGGAAGGCGATGACGATGCACGAGCGCAGCGAGGAGCAGCCGGCGGCGAGCGGCGCCGGGCCCGATACCTGGCGGCAGGTCGGCACACCTCAGGTGCCGATCACGCTCTACCGCTCCATCGAGCGCGTGATGGTGGCGGCGCCGATGCCGGGGCTCGAACCGGACGACATTACCGTCGAGATCGATGCGGGTGGAACGATTCGGCTCCAGGGCGATCAGCGGTCGGCGCCGCCACCATCACGCGCTCGATGGAGCGGTAGAGCGTGATCGGCACCTGAGGTGTGCCGACCTGCCGCCAGGTATCGGGCCCGGCGCCGCTCGCCGCCGGCTGCTCCTCGCTGCGCTCGTGCAT
>JBHOQZ010000593.1:0-3601 GCA_042408635.1 Chloroflexota bacterium | reverse complement strand
TTATGGTCGACCGTCGCCGCCGTCGCCTCCCGGCGGCGTGCGCAGCATAGCACGCGGCCCGGCCCGGCACCACCCGTGGGCGCGCCCGGCGGTCGCCCGCGCTGGTCACGGCGAGCCGGCGCCCGCGGCCACTCCACCGCTCGGTCGGGAGCGCCCCGCAAGCCGGCGGACGGGTCAGCGGCGCTGCTCGAAGTAGTCGAGCGCCTGGCGGAAGCTGGTCGGCGCGAGCCCGGCCGCGCCAGCGAACGGCTGGTCGAGCGTCGCGATCAGGAAGAGGATCGCGCCGATCAGCGCGGCCAGCGCCGCCGCCATCACCGCTTGGTTGAGCATCTGCCGGCTGTGTAGGAGGGCAGTGAAGAGGATCACCAGACAGGCGCCGCCGATCAGCACGAGCCAGAGCACGGACGGGATGTCGGTCGTGGCCGCCAGCAGCCGGTCGCGCCGGTCGTCACCCAGCGCGCGCACCCGCTGCACCAGCTCGTGGTAGAGCACGCGCTCGCGCTCGCTCCGGGGCTCGATCCGCACCACCGCCTGCCAGAGCGCATCCAGTGCCGGCTGGCCGTCGCCGCTCGGGTAGCCGCGCGCGAGCTGGGGCCACTCGTCCAGCACCGCCCGCGCGTAGCGGCGGGTGAGCGCCCGCAGCTCGCCGCGCGCCGGCTCATCGAACCCGCCGGCCAGTCGGTCGACATCGAGCAGGTTGAGCGCCTCGCGCGTAGCGGCCTGATCGGCGCCGTCGTGGCTGTTCCAGACGACGAACACGACGAAGGCGAGCAGCACCGCGTAGATCGTGCCGATGACCTGGATCTTGGTCGTGGCGACGATCATGTTCTGCTCGAGCGCCTCGATGGGCACGAAGCGGCGCACGGCGACCAGCGCCAGCAGCGCCAGCGCGATGCTGCCGCCGATCGCGAGCAGCGCCAGGGGTAGGGACGACACGCTCGACCTCCTCAGCGGGTCTCGGGCGCGGGTGGGCGAGGCGCGGGCAGCTCACGCGGGTGGCGCGATACGTCGGACCTCTCTCACGGTAGCAGCGGCGAGTTGGCGCCGCTATGGTGGTCATCAGCGGGGGTAAAGAGCTCGCGGGCGAGGTCGAAGACGGCGCGGGCCGCCAGCGGCACGTAGCGGTCGACCCGCATCGCCAGGCCAACGCGCCGCTGCTGGCGCAACCCGCCCACCGTCAGCGCCCGGGCGACCGTGGCAACGTCGCGGCGCACCGCGCTCTCGGGCAAGATCGTCAGCCCGAGGCCCGCCTCGACCAGCCCCTGGATGATCGTTACCTCGCCGCTCTCGAAGGCGATGTGCGGAGCGAAGCCCGCCCGCTCGCACTGCTGCGTGATCCGCTGGCGCAGCCCGTAGGCGGAGGTGAGCAGCACGAAAGGCTCGTCGCGCAGCTCGGTCAGGTCGACCGCCTCACGCTCTGCCAGCGGGTGCCCCGCCGGCAGCACGACGACCACGTCCTCCGCGAGGGCAGGGGCGCAGACCAGCCGATCGTCGATCGTGGGCAGGAGCACCGTGGCCAGGTCGATTTCGCCGGTCGCCAGCAGATCCAGCAGCCGCTCGATCCCCGCCTCATGCGTGCGCACGGTCAGGTCGGGGAACCGCTCGCGCACGCGCCGCAGGAGCGGCGGCAGGATGTGCGCGCCCGAGACCGGCGAGATGCCGAGCGTAATGACGCCCCGCCGCACGCCACGGATCTCCGCCGCGGCGGTGCGCGCCTCGTCGAGCCGCTCGAGGACGGCGCGGGCGTGGGGCAGCAGCAGCGCCCCCTCGGCGGTGAGGGTCGCGCCGGCCGGCCCACGCTGGAACAGGGCGAAGCCGAGCTCGCGCTCGAGTTTGCGCACCTGCTGACTGAGCGAGGGCTGCGCGACCGCGAGGTCGTGCGCCGCGCGGGTGAAGTTGCCGGTCTCGGCGATCCGCACGAAGTAGCGAAGCTGGTGCAACTCCATCAGAACAACCGGCTATCGCGATGATGAACATTATATATTGGACAAATCGCTCCAGCTGGCCTAGATTGGGCATAGGACGCAAGCGGAGGCGAGCGATGACGGCGCGCAGCCAGGGTCGAGGGGTGACAGCCGGCACGGGTGAGGCGGTGTTCCCGGTGGCGCCGCTGCTCCTCAGTCTCCTCGTCCAGACGTCGGTGTCGTTCCCCAATAGCAGCTTCTCGCCCCTGGCGCCGTTTCTCCAGGGCGACCTAGCGCTCTCGCGCGAGCAGTTCGGCTGGCTCGCCACCGCTTTCTATGGCGCCGGCGTGGTGACGATGCTGCCGGCCGGGACGCTCGCCGACCGCTTCGGCGTGCGCCCGACCTTCGGCCTGGGCCTGCTGATCGCGGGGCTGGGCGCGCTCGTGATCGCGGCCGGCGGTGACCTCGCTGTCGTGCTGGCCGGGGCGGCGCTCTGCGGCGTCGGCAACGGCATCGGCCTGCCGCCGACCACCCGGGCGATCATGAACTGGTTCCCGCAGCGCACGCGCGGCATCGCGATGAGCATCAAGCAGACCGGCGTGGCGCTCGCCGGGGCGCTAATGGCCTGGAGCCTGCCGACGATTGCGCTCGGCTGGGGGCGGGGGGGCGCGCTGGCCATCGTCGGCGCGCTGGTGCTGCTCTCGGGGCTGATCGCCTATGGCCTCTACCGCGACCCACCGGGGGAGGTGGGCACCACCGTTCAGCGGGGCAGTCCAGGGTTCGGTGCGGTGCTGCGCCACCCGCCGCTCGTGCTGCTGGGCCTGGTCGGGCTGTTCTACGGGCTGGTGCAGCTTTCGCTGATCAACTTCTTGGTGCTCTATCTCAAGGAGTACCTGGGCTACGCGGTCGTGGTGGCCGGGCTGCTACTCGGCTGGTCGCAGCTCGCGGGCGCTGCCGGGCGCGTGCTGTGGGGCGCGGCGAGCGACGCGCTCTTCGGCGGACGCCGGCGGCTCGTGCTCAGCCTGATCGGGCTCTTGACCGCACTCTCGACCGGCGCGCTCTCGCTGCTGTCGACCGAAGCGCCGCTGCCACTGGTGGCGTTAATCGTGGTGGCGATCGGGCTCTCGGCGATCGGCTGGAACGGCGTGCATATGACCTTCGTGGCTGAGATCGCCGGCCGGCAACTCTCGGCCACGGCGGCCGCGCTCAGCCTCACGCTCACCTACGTGGGCATCATGATCGGTCCGCCGGTGTTCGGCCGGATCGTGGACACCACTGGCTCGTACCCGGACGCGCTCCGGCTGCTGGCCGCGCTTGCGCTCGTCGCGGTTGGTCTGCTCCAGTTCGTGCGCTCGGGTCGCGCACCGCTGAGAGAATAGCAAGCAGGGGGCTCCACGCCCCGGCAGCTCCGCCGCTCGATGCGCGCCGAGCGGCGGTCGGGGGCGGTCGGATTCGACCGCCCGGGAGGAGAGAGGAAACGGCATGGTAGAGAGACCAAGGACGCTGTTCGAGAAGGTGTGGGATGCACACGTGGTGCGCGAGGAGGAGGGCGGCCCTGCACTCCTCTCTCCTCCCGGGCGGTCGAATCCGACCGCCCCCGACCGCCGCTCGGCGCGCATCGAGCGGCGGAGCTGCCGGGGCGTGGAGCCCCCTGCTTGCTATTCTCTCAGCGGTGCGCGACCCGAGCGCACGAACTG
>JBHOQZ010000588.1:0-5525 GCA_042408635.1 Chloroflexota bacterium | reverse complement strand
CCGGCAAACGCTCTGCGAGCCGTCGCAGCCGGCCACCACGTCGCAGTGGAGCTCGCGCACCTCTCCGTCCTTCACGAACCGGATGGTCGGCGCGTCGGTGTGCACGTCGTGGAGGCTGACGTCCGTCGCCTCGAAGATGATCTCGCCGCCCGCCTCGAGCCGCGCCCTGACCAGATCCTTGATCACCTCGTGCTGGGCGTAGACGGTGATCGCCCGGCCGCCGGTCAGCTCGCTCAGGTCGATGCGGTGGGTCGCGCGCTCGAAGCGCAGGTTGATGCCGTGGTGGACGAAACCCTCGCGCGCCATGCGCTCGCCTACGCCGGTCGCCCGCATCAGGTCGACCGTCGTCTGCTCGAGCACGCCGGCCCGGATCGTCCCCTCGATCTCGGCGCGGCTGCGCACCTCGAGCACGACTGAGTCGATGGCGTGCAGGTGGAGCAGGTGCGCGAGCATCAGGCCAGCCGGTCCCGCCCCGACGATCCCTACCCCAGTTCGCATCCGCCGCATTTCCACGCCACGTTCGCTCCCGCTTCGACCGACCCGCTGGTCGCCTCAATCGCTCGGTCCGAGCCGGCGAGGGATCACCGCAGCCGGCGCGATCGCGCGAGCGACGCCTGCCACCCTGGCTCGCTCAGGGTGTGGATTGCAACATTGTAGCGCACGGGGCCGGGCGGCGGCCGGCAACCTGCCGGCTAGTGGGGCGGCGGCACGTCGTCGCCCCGCCAGCGCATGACGATGCCGACCAGCGACACCAGGGCCCACACCGCCTCGAGCAGGAAGAACCCCCAACGCGAGCCGCTGAACGCGAGCACCGCCAGGATGGCCGAGCCGGCCAGGTTGAGGACAAGGTAGGGGTACGAGCGCGGCTCGAGCAGCCGGAACTGGCTCAGCGCGAACGGCGCCAGGATGAGCAGCGCCCCCAGGATTTCGATCGCCTCGATCACAAGCGCGTGACGCTCACCCGGCGGCGGCCGCGCCGCTCGAAGGCCGGCCGGTCGACCTCGAACCTGGCCTGCTCGTGCATCAGATAGGGGAACTGCGAGGCGAGCACGTCGGTCGCCTCCAGCAGCGCCGCCAGCGCGTCGGAGACATTTGAGCCGGTGAGCGCCGCGTCGACCGCGACAGCGCGCCCGGGCGTGCGCTCGATCAACGCGTCGAGGGCGGTCACGCCGGCGGTCGCCGCCTTGAAAAGGCTGAGCCAGTAGGCCGCCACGCTGGGCGACTCGGCTTCGAGGCTCAGGCGCTTGAGCAAGGACGCGAAACGAATCCCGTGGTCGAGGCAACGCTGCGCGTGGGTTCGCTCCATCTCGACCGCTCCTCACTCGGCTCGGTTGATCTCACACGATCACAGGCGGGCAAGCTCACCGTTGCCGGCGCGCCACCTAAACGGGGGTTCATGACAGCGCCTCACCCTGGCACCTGCCAGTCCGACCGCATCAAATGCCCGTCAACGTTCCGGCGCTTGCTCAACCGGTCGCTCGATCTCGGCGGCGATCGGCCGGGAGCGGTGGCAGGTAGCCACTGCGCTTGACCCGGCTGGGGCGGTTCGCGCATAATCCGCCGGCACATCGGGAGCGGAGTCCATTCACGTGTCGGACGAGGCGATCATCCTCATCGCGCTGGCCGGGGTCTGCGGCATCCCGATCATGACCGCGATCCTCTTCGTCCTGCTGATGTGGCTCTTTCGCATGCTCGGCTACAAGGTGCGCTGACGGGCAGGTCGGGGCGACATGGCGGGCGCACGCGTTGACGGCGCGGTGGGCAGCGCCTATGATCGAGGCAGCTGGTCCTGGGGGTTCGGGCGCGTGAGGCGCATGATTCGCGAGGTCATCGAGACGATTGCCCTCGTCGTGCTGGTGATGGTGGGCGTCAACGCCGTCGTCGACCGGACCCACGTCGAGGGGCCGAGCATGCAGCCGACGCTCAAGAGTGGCCAGTTCCTCCTCACCAACAAACTCGCCTACTCGCCCTTCGTCTCGCGCGTGCTCGCTAGCGAGGAGGTGGCGCCCGCCCACCGACCGGGTGTGCCCCAGCGCGGCGACATCGTCATCCTCCGCTACCCGGCCGATCCGAAGCTCAACTTCGTCAAGCGCGTCGTCGGCCTGCCAGGTGAGACGGTCGAGGTGCGCGACGGCGTCGTGTTCATCGACGGCGAACCGCTCGACGAGCCCTACCTCACCTTCCGGGACCACTCCTCCATGTCACCGGTCAAGCTCGGCACCGATCGGCTGTTCGTCATGGGTGACAACCGCCCCAAGAGCAACGACTCGCGCGCCTTCGGCCCGATCGCGCTCGACGACGTGGTGGGCCGCGCCTGGTTTCGCTACTGGCCCCTGACCGACCTCGGCGTCCTCGAGCACTAGCCGAGTCAGCGCGCCGCTGGCGCAGCCGGCAGCAGCGCACCCACCGGTCCGCGCGAAGTGATCTCCCCGGGATCGGTGCGCGGCCGTCAGCCTAGAACGCAGCCGGGTCGCCCGCGGTGCGGCGCGGGTCGCAGACCGCCGTGAGGAGACCGTCGGCGCCGACCGCCACCGCCTGGACGCCGCCTAGCAGGAAGTTGACCGGGCCCTCGCCTCGGAAGAGGAGGCGATGCCCGCGCTCGCGTAGCCCCGCCACGACCGCCGGCGGCGCCGATCCCTCCAGTGCGACCTCGTCGCGCTCGCAGTGGTAGCGCGGATCGGCGATCGCCTCCGCGATGGGTCTGCCGCGGCCCAGGTGGTGCAGGATCGCCTGGCCCACCGCCGTGATGATCCGCTGCGAGCCGGCCGAGCCGATCACCAGCTCCGGCCGCCCCTCGCGCAGCACGATCGTCGGCGACATCGAGGACAGCGGCTTCTTACCCGCCTCGACACGGTTCGGCGAGGCGGGATCAGGGTCGAAGTCCGAAAGCTGGTTGTTGAGGAAGATGCCGGTGCCCTCGACCACCACGCCCGAGCCGAACATCGCCTGGAGCGTCTGCGTCAGCGCCACCGCGTTCCCCTGCCCGTCGACTGCCGAGAGGTGCGTCGTCGAGGGGGAGCTGTACCGCTCGGGCTGGCCCGCGCCGAAGGTCTGCGCCCGTGCCGGGTCGACCAGCCGCGCCCGGTCGCGCGCGTAGGCGGGCGACATCAGCCCCGCCACCGGCACCGGCATGAAGTCGGCGTCGGCGGCGTAGGCGCGCCGGTCGGCGAACGCCAGCTTCATCGCCTCGACCATGAGATGTACACCCTCCGGGTCGTCCGCGTCCCGCTCAGGCAGGTCTAGCGCCGCCCACATCTGGAGGAGCAGCAGGAGCGTGAAGCCGCCGGACGAGGGCGGCGGCGAGGAGACGACCTCGAAGCCCGCGAATCGGCCGCTCACCGGCTCGCGCAGCCGCGGCCGGTACGCCGCCAGATCGTCGAGGTCGAGCCGGCCGCCCCCCGCCGCGACCTGCTCGACCAGCCGGCGGGCGAGCTCGCCCCGGTAGAACAGCTCCGCGCCGTCGCGGGCGATCCGCCGGTAGCTCTCGGCCAGCTCGGGCTGCCTGACGAGGCTGCCGACCGGTAGGGGCTCCTGAGTGTCGGTCAGGAAGCGGCGCGCTCCGTCGGGGGTGAGGCGCAGGCGCGCCACCTCCCGCCCCATGATCGTCGCCATGAAGGGCGAGACCGGGAAGCCCCGCTCGGCGTGCTCGATCGCGGGGGCCAGCGCCCGGTCGAGCGAGATCGTCCCCCAGCGCGCGAGTGCCTCGACCATGCCGGCGAGCTGCCCCGGCACGCCGATCGGGAGATACCCCAGGTCGTTAAGGCGGTCGGGCACCGTGCCGTCGGCAGCGCGCGGGAACATGGTGGGCGTGGCGCGCGCCGGGGCGGTCTCGCGGAAGTCGAGAAAATGGCTGCCGCCGTCGGCCAGGCGCACCGTCATGAAGCCGCCGCCCGCGATGCCCGAGCCGAACGGCTCGACCACCGTGAGGGTGAAGGCGGTCGTGACGGCGGCGTCGACCGCGTTGCCGCCCTCGCGCATGACCTCGAGACCGTCCCGCGCGGCCAGCGGGTGCGCCGCTGCCACCGCTCCCCGCCGACCGGTCGCCACCCCCGCCCGCGCCCGCGGCAGCCCACCCTGCATGGACGAACCTCCCTCGCTTGCGCCCGGCCGGCACCGAACCCTGGCCCGGGAATCAGGCGCCCCGGCCCGTGTGCCGGGCCGGGGCGTATCGTAGCACTGGTAGGCGCGCGACGGCCTAGCTGCAGCGTGCGGCGGTGGCGGCGTTGCTGCCGGTGTCGAAGGAGTGGCCGCAGGCACAGGTGCGCACGGCGTTCGGGTTGTTGATGGTGAAGCCGCCCCCCATCAGGCTGTCGACGTAGTCGATCTCCGAGCCGTTCAGGTAGGTCGAGCTGAACATGTCGACGTAGACCTTGATCCCGTCGAACTCATAGACGAAGTCGTCGTCCGACTGCTCGGTCTCGAACGTCATCCCGTAGGAGAGGCCCGAGCAGCCACCCGGGCTGACGAACACACGCAGCGCCGTCCCTGGATCCTCCTTGCTGAGCAGATCCTTGAGCTGCGCGGTCGCCTCCGGGGTAATGGTCATCGTGGTCATCGATTCGTCCTCCAACTAGGGGCGACGCCGCTGCCCGGCTGGCGCCCTCTCCCGACATCCTTCATCGCCACGCCGCGGCCCTGGCACGGCGTCGGCCCGGCAGCGGCCGCGCGGCCACGCGCCGCCGCTGTCCACACCGCTGCCCGGCGCCGTGCGCGGCGCATCGCCTCGCGCCCTTAGCTTACCAAAAGTTAGCCTCCTTGGCAAGCCGCCTATTCGACGAGCTGGTACGGGTTCTCCCGCAGGCGCTTGACCTCCTGAAGGAACTGGGCGGCTGTGGCGCCATAGACCATGCGATGGTCCGCCGAGAGGATCACGCGCATGCGCTGGCGCACCGCGACCTCCCCGTCGACCACCACTGGCTTTGGCTTGATCGAGCCAACCGCGAGGATCGCGGCCTCGGGTGGGTTGATGATCGCGCTGAACTCGTCGACGTCGAACATGCCGAGGTTCGAGACGGTGAAGGTGCCCGCCTGCTGGTCGTCGAGGCCCAGCTTGTTCTGCCGGGCGCGCTCAATCAGCGGGCGCGCCTCGCGCGCGATCTGGCGCATGCTCTTGCGCTCGCAGCTCTTGAGGACCGGCACCAGCAGCGCGCCCTCGAGCGCCACCGCCACGCCGATGTTGATGTAGCGGTGCCGCTCGATCTTTCCGTCGCGCCAGGAGCTGTTGACGTCCGGGAACCGCGTGAGTGCCAGTGCGCAGGCCTTGACGATCATGTCGTTGAACGAGATCGATTCGTCGGGGCCCCAGGCGGCATTGAGCGTGCGCCGCAGCTCGACGGCAGCCGTCATATCGATCTCGTTCGCCACGTAGAAGTGCGGGACCGTCGTCTTCGACTCGACCATGCGCCGCGCGATGAACTGCTGGACCCGCGTCGCATCGACCAGTTCCGCCCCCTCGGGCAGGGCGCCTGGCCCGGCCATCGCGGCCGGCGTCGGAGCCGGTGCGGCTGGGCGCGGAGGAGCGGGAG
>JBHOQZ010000585.1:0-4422 GCA_042408635.1 Chloroflexota bacterium | reverse complement strand
GCCTGCGCCACCTCGGGGCTCACGTAGAGCCCGAACAGCCGCCGCAGCCGCTCGGCTCGGGTGAGCTCCGCCGCCATGGCGTTGAACCGCTCGCCGACGTAGCCGAGCTCGTCGTTCGAGGTGACCGGCACGCGCGCCGCGTAGTCGTGGGCCGCCACGCGCGCCATCGCCGCCTCGAGCCGGCGCAGCGGCGCCGTGATGCCGCGCGTGACGAGCACGGCCAGCCAGGCGCTCGCCACGGTCGTGACGCCGAGGAGGAACATCACGACCACCACCAGCCGCACCAGCGCCGCCTGCGGGTCGGGCGCCCGCGTGAGCTCGCCGGCGTGGGCGAGCGCGGCGAAGGCGACCAGCACCGAGGGCCACACCCCCACCAGCAGGAACACCATGAGCAGCCGCGCCAGCACCCCGATGCGGATGCCCCCGGCCGCGCTCGGCGGGTCGCCGCCGAAGATCAGCGGGATCGCCCGCCGCTGGATCGCGTCGACCGCGAAGAAGGTGACCGCGGCAGTGACGACGCCGCCCACCCCAAAGACGCCGACGAAGCTGCGCAGCGAGGCGCCCTCACCGAGCAGGATCGCTACGCCCTGGGCGAGGAGCGCCTCGACCAGCCACATCGCGAGCGAGACGAGCGCGATGTAGGGCGCCAGGTTCAGCGCCCGCCGCCGCGCCTCGGCGACCGCTCCGACGGGCGGCGTGGCCCCGGTCGAGCTGCCGGCGGCGGCCAGCAGCCGCCCTGGCTCGGGGGCATAGCGGCGGATGAGAAAGGAGGCGACCAGGCAGAGCACCGCCAGCGACGCGACGAAGAAGACGGTTTCGCCGACGGTCACGCCGGAACGCGCGTCGAGCGGGCTGGTGCCCGGATCGACGACCTGGAAGTACAGGAACGTGAGCACGGCGCCGACGACGTTCGCCAGCAGCGTGGCCCGCCCGACCTGCACCCGCAGCCGCGTCAGCTCGGCTAGCGCCGCGCCCTCGGTCCCGCCCTCGCCCATGCCGCGCCTCCCCGCCGCCCGCGCCCTGCCCGCCCGCGCACCCACCCCGCACGGGCAGGGGGCGATCCGCTCTCCTCGCGGCGCCCCGCCGGGCGCGCGCCCCCCTCGACCCGGCTAGATGACCGGGTTCGCCTCGCGGGGGCGCTCGGCGCGCCGGGCAGCGGTGGCGGCCTGATCGATCTGCAGGGTGGCCGGGTCGATCACCACGCCGTAGTCGACGCGGGCGGACTCGAGCGAGACGAAGCCGTCGAGCACGTCGTCGAGGACCAGCTCCGGGTCGCGGGTGAACGGCTCCCAGAAGCCGCCGCCGCCCGGCAGTTGCAGCGTGAAGCGCTGGTCCGGCCGCAGCGTGATCTGCGCCTTGGTCTTGAGCTCGTCGCCCGCGGGCGGCTCGCCGACCCGGTCCACGTCGGCCGGGTGGACGACAACGGCGCCGCGCCCGCCCATGGCGCCCCCGGCGTAGCCGCGCGCCCGGATGCGGGTGCGGTCGAAGGAGGAGCCCACCGTGTAGGGGTGCTCCCCGAGCACGCCCACCTCCATCCACTGGCCGAGCCCGCCGCGGAAGCGGCCGGCGCCCCCGGAGTCGCGCGCCAGCTCGCGCCGGTGGACGTAGATCGGCGCCAGCGTCTCGATGATCTCGACCGGCACCCCCGTGACCCCCGAGGGGAAGGCGGTGGTGCTCAGGCCGTCCTTGGTCGGCCGGGCGCCGGTGCCGCCGCAGGAGAACCAGGGGTAGGTCCAGAGGCGGCCGTCGGCGTGGCGGCTGGTGAGCTGGACCGACCAGATGTTGGCCGCGCCTTCCGCCATCACCCGGTCGAGCAGCACCGGGGCGAGCGCGCCGAAGATGACGCCGGGCAGGAAGTGGCCGAGGATGTGGCGCGAGTTCAGGGCGGCCGGCGGCTGGGCGTTGAGCAGGCAACCCGGCGGCGCCGTCACCGTCACCGGCCGGAAGCTCCCCTCGTTGTTCGGCACCTCGGGGCTCAGGCAGCACTTGAGCGCGTAGGTGACGTAGGCGTGGGTGTAGTTGAGCACGACGTTGATGCCCCAGGGGCTCTCCGGGTCGGTGCCGGTCCAGTCGACGTGCATCTCGTCGCCGCGCTTGGTGATCGTCACCTGGAGCTTGACGGGGGTGTCGAAGCCGTCGCTGTAGGCTGTGTTGGTGTAGACGCCGTCCGGCACCGCCGCGATGGCGGCGCGCATGGCGCGCTCGGAGCGATCGATGATCTCGTCGGCCAGCGGCACGATGTCGGGCAGGTCGAACTCGCGCATGAACTCGAGCAGCCGGGCGCCGCCGACCTCGTTACCCACGACCTGGGCGTGGATGTCGCCCAGTACGAGGTCCGGCTCGCGCACGTTGGCGCGGATGATCTTGACCAGCTCGCGGTTCGGCTCGCCCCGGTCGTACCACTTGGTGATCGGCACGTACAGCCCCTCCTCGTAGAGGGAGCGGGCGTCGGCTCCCATGCCCCGACCGCCGATGTCGATGGCGTGGCAGCAGGAGCCGAAGAAGGCGACCAGGCGGGGCGCGCTCGCCCCCGTGCCGACCGCCGGGCCGTCCGCGAAGATCGGGGTGATGACGGTGAAGTCGTGGAGCTGGCCCGAGGTGAAGTAGGGGTCGTTGGTGATGAGGACATCGCCGGGGCGCAGCGTCTCGGCGGGGTACTCGCGCAGGAAGTGCTTGATGCAGGTCGCCATCGAGTTGATGTGGCCGGGCGTGCCCGTCACCGCCTGCGCGATCATGGCGCCGCGCGGGTCGAAGACCGCCGCCGAGAGGTCGCCCGACTCGCGCACGATCGTGGTGAACGAGGTGCGCATCAGGGCGGTGGCCTGCTCGTTGACGACCGAGATCAGCCGGTTCCAGAGCACCTCGAGCAGGATGGGGTCGATCCGCGTCTTCTCGATCGTCATGGCAGCCGCACCACCAGATTGTTGAATTCGTCCACGCGCACCTCTCCGCCGCCGATCACCGCCGTCGACTCGCGCTCCTCGACGATCGCCGGACCCTCGAACGCCGCGCCCGGCCCGAGCCGGTAGCGGTCGTAGACCGGCACGGGGGCGAAGCCGCCGCGCTCGGGCAGGTAGATCGGCCGCTCGCCCTTGAGCGCCGCCCGCGCGTCGGCCGTCCCGGCCGCATCCGCCGCGCTGTGGAGATCGATGCGGGGGCGCGGACCGCTCGCCACCAGCCGCCAGTTGAGCGCCTCGAGCGCCACCCCGTCGGCGGTGCGCCCGTAGAGCCGCCGGTAGATCGTCTCGAAGCCGCGCTCGAGCTCGGCCAGCGTCGCCGGGCCGAGCTCCCCGCTCAGCACCTCACCCTCGAAGCGCAGGGGCTGCTCGATTGGCACCGGCACCTGGTGGCCCTGGCCGCGGTAGCGCAACTCGACGCTGCGGCGAAAGGTCATCGCCGCCTCCGGCACGCCGGCCGCGCGCAGCGTCGCCTGTCCCTCGCGCCCCATCGCCTCGAAGAGCGCGTTGACGTGCGCCCAGTCGATGGCGTCGAGCGGCGTGTAGTAGGTGCGCACGTAGTCGAAGGCGATCGGCGCGACCAGGAAGCCGAGCGCCGAGGTGACGCCCGCGCCCAGTGGCACGACCAGTTCCTCGAGGCCCAGGATTTGGGCGACGCGGTAGGCGTGGACCGGCCCGGCACCGCCGAAGGCGAAGAGCGGGAAGGCGCGCGGGTTCTTGCCGCGCTCGACGGCGTGGATGCGGGCCGCGCCGGCCATGTTCTCGTTCACGACCTGGTGGATACCCCAGGCCGCCTCGAGCGGGCTGATGCCGAGCCGCTCGGCGACCGTGCCGACCGCGCGCTCGGCGGCGGCCAGGTCGAGCCGCATCCGCCCGCCGAGGAAGAAGTCGGGGTCGAGGTAACCCAGCAGCAGGTCGGCGTCGGTCACGGTCGGCAGCGTCCCGCCCTGGCCGTAGCAGGCGGGGCCAGGGTCCGCACCGGCGCTGTCTGGCCCGACCTTGAGCAAGCCCAGGCTGTCGACGCGGGCGATGCTGCCGCCGCCGGCACCGATCTCGATCATCTCGATCACGGGCACACGCACGGGCAGGCCGCTGCCGCGCTTGAAGCGGTAGACGCGGGCGACCTCGAACTCGCTCGCCACCAGCGGCTCCCCGTCCTCGATCAGGCAGGCCTTGGCGGTGGTGCCGCCCATGTCGAAAGAGAGGAGGTTGGGCCGGCCGATCAGCTTGCCGTGGTGCGCCGCCCGCTCGACGAGGCGGCGGTGCCGGCGCTGGTCGAGCAGCTCCGCGCGGCGGGTGTCGAGGCGGTGGCGGTGTCGCTGCTGCACGCCTACCGCAACCCGGCCCACGAGCGGCGTCTCGGCGAGCTCCTGGCCGAGCTGGCGCCCGAGCTCGTCGCCTCGCTCTCCTCGGAGGTCGTACCCGAGATCAACGAGTACGAGCGCACCTCGACCACGCTCTGCAA
>JBHOQZ010000581.1:0-1112 GCA_042408635.1 Chloroflexota bacterium | reverse complement strand
CGCGTCCGGGGCACCAGCGGCTCGGGGCGCTCCATGAAGAGGTCGTAGATGTCGTAGCGCATCTCGCTGCCCATCTCGAGGACGTCGCGGAAGCCGTCGGTCGTGACGAGGGCGGTGGTGGCGCCCTTGCGCTCGATCAGGGCGTTGGTGATGAGCGTGGTGCCGTGGATCGCCAGGTCGAGGTCGGCACCGGTCGCGTCGACCCGGCGCAACAGCTCGGCCAGCCCCTCGATCGCGCCGCGCGCGGGGTCGGCTGCCGTGGTCAACACCTTGTGCGTCACCAGGCGCCCGGTCTCGGGTGACCAGGCCACGAAGTCGGTGAAGGTGCCACCGATGTCGAACCCGGCGATCCAGCGCGTCGGGCCGGCGTCAAGAGCCATCGGTCGTCATCCCCCTCTCGGACAGATCGATGCCGTAATCCCCGGCCGCCCGAGCGGGCGAGACCAGCCCTGCCCGGACGTCGGCGAGGACACGCGCAGGCTCGCGCCGGGCCGGCGGGCCGAAGCCGCCGCCGCCCGGCACCTCCATCACCAGCTCGTCCCCCCGCCGCAACTCGAACGGCTCATCCAGGGAGGCCGGACGGCCGTTGAGGGTGCAGTGGCCGGGCGGCGCGTCCCGCCCGCCGCACAGCCCGCCGGGCGGATAGCAGAGCTTGTCGGGCCGGACCGCCACCGTCATCGGCTGGTCCGAGATTGAGCCGACGACGACGCGCTGGCCGAGCCCGCCCCGGAACTCCCCGGCGCCGCCGCTGTCCGGTAGCAGCTCCCGGCGCCGCATCAGCAGCGGCGAGATGTTCTCGACGATCTCGGCCGGCGTCGCCGTGCCGTTGAGTGGAAAGGCGGTGGTCGAGAGGCCATCCATGCGGCCGGTCGCGCCTTTACCGCCCCACGGCAGGAAGTGGACGCTGCAACGCGTGCCGTCCTCGTCCTGCCCGTAGGCCGTGAACGACCAGAAGGAGCCAGAGCCGGCCTGGACGCGGTCGGGGATCACGTCGGCCAGCGCGCCGTAGATGGCGCTGTGGATGTGGAAGCTGACCTTCGACCGCGACCGCACCGCAGCCGGGAAGCGCGCGTTGAGGATGCAGCCCTCGGGCGCGTGGACCCGGATCGGGC
>JBHOQZ010000580.1:0-4564 GCA_042408635.1 Chloroflexota bacterium | reverse complement strand
GCGGCAATCCGCTGCACCGCTGCCTCATCGGTCAGGTCGCCGTGCACCGCCAGCACCTCGGCGCCGGTCTCGGCGGCGAGCGTCCCGGCCACGGCGTCCAGCGTGTCGCCCTCACCGAAGGCGCGCACCGAGGTCGGCGAGGTGCCGTGGAGGACGATGCGCGCGCCCAGCCGCCCGAGATGCGCCGCGATTCCCCGCCCGAGCCCGCGCGACGACCCCGTCACCCAGGCCACCCTATCCGTCAGCGACCCCATCGCACTCCCTCCCGTAGACGTGCGCGCATCGTAGCACGCCTGCTCGGAACCAGGAGGTGGGCCGGCGTGGGGGCGGCGCGGCGGCGCCGGCATGCCGCGTCCCCCGGCGGCCGCGGCGGGCCGTCGGGGGACGTTGCCGGAAGCGCGTGTGCTGTGTGGAGCGGGGGCTCAGCGGTGGACGCGGCGCTGGCCCGGCGGCGTCAGCACACCCGCCACCGCCTGCACGCCCGCCGCGCTCACCCCCGTTAGGCTGAAGGTGGTCTCGGCCACCCCGGCGGTGAGCTGGTTGCGCAGGAAGAACCGGCTCAGGCTCGGCAGGTACAGCCCCACCGACGCCTTCCCGTCCCCGTTCCAGTCACCCGTCAGCGGCTGATACCCCCCGTTGGGCACGCCGAAGGTGACCACCACGTCCGCGTGCCCCGCGTTGTTCGGGTTCGGCGTGCCCGTGTAGGGCGGCAGGCTGTTCTTCAGCAGGAACTGGCTCGTGCTTGGCACATACAGCCCGATCTTGGTGGTCGCGCCGTTGCTGCCCGCCCAGTTGCCGGTCACCGGCACCACCGGCACATGGCTACCACCCACCTGGGAGCCGTTGCCGAAGTCGACGTAGATGACGTTCGTGGGCAACGCCCCGTTCTGGTTGGGCCCCACTCGCAGGTGGAAGCGGCTGAGCACCGGGTCGTACAAGCCCACCCCGTCGAAGCCCTGCCCCGTCCAGTCCCCCACGACGGGCACCGGGCGATTGGTGGTCTGGGAGGCGGGCACGGGCGAGCCGAAGGGGAAGATGACGTTGGCCTGGCCGCCCGTGTTGCTGTTGCGCAGGAAGAACTGGGCGGTGTCGGGGTCGTACCAGCCGGGGGTTGCCACGCCATCGCCGTTCCAGTCGCCCAGCAGCGCGACCGCCCGGCTGCCGGCCCCGAGGGGGCCGAACTGGAAGACCAGGTCGGGGGTGCCCGTGACCGGGGTGGTCTTGAGGCTCAAGAGGCCGGTGGTCGGGTTGGCCACCCCGCCGCTCGCCCCGGTCGTGGTGGGCGGTGGCGTGGCGCCCTGGATGAGCCGGCGCACGCCCCAGACGTTGCTGGCGTAGGTGGCTTTCCATGAGGCGGAGAAGGGCGGCTTGCCCCACGGCCCGGTGAAGGGGCGGTAGTTGGGGCCGTCGTAGTGGCTGTCGGCGATCACCCAGTCGTCGGGCTTGGCGTACTGCTGGTAGGGTGAGCTGATCTGCGAGAGGCCGAGCTGCTGCACCGTCAAGCCGGTCCAGGTGATGACGTGGGCGACCTTCTGGGGCTTGTCGGGCGGTGGCGGCCCCGAGCCGTCGCCGTAGCCGTAGAGGTAGAGCAGGTCACCCGGCTGGAGGAGATTGATGTTCTGCAGGATGTTCTGGTGGGTGAGGTAGTTGCCGCTCGCGTCCTTGAGCATCACCCCGGCGGCGAGCGGGTAGTTCTCGGTCGCCGGGCTGGGGAAGGTGTAGGGCCCGTTCATGGGCTGGCCGGCCTGCTCGTTGATCTGGGAATTCATGCGCCAGCCGCCGAACGCGTAGTCGTAGTACCAGGCGGTGAAGTTCGAGCAGTCGAGGCCCTGGTAGACCTCCTTGGCCGGTGAGCAGGACTTCGGACCGCGGAACTCGGGCGGCGCCACCCAGCCGGGGATGTAGTGGTGGCAGTAGTTGATGCCCGATTGCACGTACTTGGCGATCACCGCCAGCACGCGCGCCTGCTGCCAGAGCACCGGATCGCAGCCGGTCGGGATCGTCACGATCGGGTAGATCGTGGCGGCCGGTCCCCAGGGGGACTTGATCGACGCCCACTGCGACTGGGGCACCGGGCTCTGCGGGAGCTGGTCGCGCGCGGCGAAGTCCGCCGTCACCGAGTCCTGGCAGGCCTGGGTCCAGGGCGCGCCCGGCGTGCCGCCCGGGATCGTCGTCAGGCCGAGCGCCTCGTAGAGCTTGTAGGCCGAGGGCACACCCGTGCGGTTCAGGGGCGACGCGACCAAGTGGGAGAAGGCGGTCAGGAGCTGCACGTCGTCCTCGACGATCGTCTCGTTCTCCGGGTCGCTCGAGAAGCCGCCGCCGGCGCTCAGCAGCGTGCCGCCGAACTGGATCACCTCGACGATCAGGGCGATCGCGTCGCCGAGCGTCTGGCTCTGCTGGAAGCGGTACTGCGAGATCGCGCCGAGGGCGATGGCAACCGCCTTCTCCTGGGCGGTCGCGCCCGCCGTCGCGCTGTTCGTCGGATCCTTCGGCGGCGTGGCCAGGATGTCGACCCCGAAGAGGAAGGTGTTGCCGGCCTGGTTGCCGGCGACGATGTTCGCCTCGGTCAGCCCGCCGCTGCTGCCCAGGGCGAGGCGCACCGCCGCCTCGCTGAACGGCGTCACCGCCACGAACCGGCCGCTTGGCAGCGACGGCAGCGCCGCGTGCAGTGGCACGCTCAGCGTCTGCGACTGGTTGAGGGCCGGATCGGTGAACGTGCCGCCGGTCGCCTGGATCACCAGCGGCGTCGTCGTGGCCGCCAGCGTCAGGCTGAAGGCGCCGCCCGCCGTCGTCTGGCCCTGGGCCAGCGCCGTCGCGCCGATCTGGCCGTTCACGACCGGGAAGACCTGGACCGTGGCGCCGGTCACGAGGTTGGTCGCCGCGACCGCGCCGGTGAGCGTGACCGTCGGCTGCGCCTCGGGCCGCGCCCCGGCAATTGGTATCGGCGGCAGCGTGGTCAGGACGACGAGCGAGGCGAGCAGGGCGACGAGCGCCGCCCGAGAGGCACGTGGAAACCGGGTGGGGGGCACGGTAAACCTCCTCACAGATCATTGGCCGGATCGGCCGCGGGCAGGCGACCGGGCCGGCGGCGTCCGGGGACCGGCAGGCTGGGCCTGGTTCGCGGGATCGAGGGGCCCTGGCGAAGCCGGGTGGTCGAGGCTCAGCGGTCGGCGCGCCACTGAGCCGCCGGCGCGAGCACGCCCGCGCCGGCCTGGAGGCGCGCCCCGATCACCCGGCTCGGGTCGCCGGACGCACTGGCGGCCCCGCCACGCGCCCCCGTCGTCGGCGTCGCCTGGAAGGCGTTGCCCAGGTCGTTGGCGGCGGCGTCGCGGGTGCCCAGCGGCGCGAGGTTCCAGCGCTTCTCGATCGTCTTGAGGATCGAGGTGTGGTCGTAGAACGTCGAGTCGACGTAGCCGGGCTTGGCGTAGGGCGAGATCACGATGAGCGGGGGCCGACCGCCGGGTCCCCAGCGGTCGACCCTGGGCGGGGCAACGTGGTCGTACCAGCCGCCGTAGTCGTTGTAGGTGAGGATGATCGCGGTCCGGCTCCAGTTGGGCGAGCCGCGCACGAGCTCGATCAGCTCGACGGCGCGCTGCTCGGCCGCGAGCACCGGGGAGGAGCCGGAGTGCTCGTCGTAGTAGTTCGAGGGCTTGTAGAACGAGACGTTGGGCAGCGCCCCGCCCGTCTGGAGCGTGGTAGTGAAGGCGGTCGAGTCGAGGAGGTGCTGGTTGTAGTCCGGCTGCTGCGGCGGGTAGGTGTCGCCGGGGGTGTAGCCGCTGAAATAGGCGAACGGCTGGTGCTGCCAGTCCCAGTACTTGTCCGCCTTGCCGCCCACGGCGTCGGCGTAGCCCTCGGCGTACCAGGCCCAGGTGAGGCCGGCCGCGGTGAGGCGGTCACCGATCGTGGGATAGGTCTGCGGGGGGACGCCCGTGGCGTCGCTGCCGGTCACCCAGGCCGGGTCGCGGTCGTCAACGGCGTAGCCGTCGGAGGTGACGCAGTCGTCGGTTTCGAGGCAGCCGGTGCTGGTCAGGCCCGTGATGAAGCCCTGCTGGTCGTACTGCGCCTCGATGCGGATCGACGGCGGCGCGTTGGGCATGATCGGCGCGCAGGCGCAAACGAGCCACATGTGGTTGAGCCAGGAGCCGCCGAACGCCGCCGAGAAGAAGTTGTCGGCGAGCGTGTACTGCCGGGCGTAGGGGTAGAGCGGCAACTGGGCCGTGTCCCAGATCGCCATCGTCAACCCCGCCTGACCCGAGTAGGGGATGTACTTGTTCATCGCGCCGCGGTTGATCTGGAGCTGATGGATGAAGAACTCGTGGTTCGGGGTGGCGATCGGCGTCGTCATCGGCACGTACTGGTTGACGACGAACGGCTCGTTGGGCAGGCCCGACGGGACACCGACGTTGGGCGGCATCGGCAGGGCGGGGTAGACGTTGCCGTGCTGATCGACCTGGGGCACCTTGCCGCCCGGCGCGTTGACCCCGTTCGCGCCGGGGAAGAGGCCATAGAGGTTGTCGAAGGTGTGGTTCTCCATGAAGATGATGACGAAATGGTCGATATTCTG
>JBHOQZ010000578.1:0-8638 GCA_042408635.1 Chloroflexota bacterium | reverse complement strand
TCGGCACCCACCTCGCCTCCCCTGCGCCCCGCCCGTCACCGCGACGGCGCCTGGCGTCGCGCCATCGGCCCCCCCGGCCGCCCAGCTATCTCGAAGCGATCCCCGCGCCCCTTGTGCACCACCCCCAGCATGCGCCCGCATCAGGGCCTGGGCCGGTGCACCCGATCAGCTTGCCCACACACAGCCGCGCGGTGCCCATCGCCACCGGCACGAACGGCGAGCAGGTACCCTGCCCGCCCGAGACCAGGCGCCGTGCCGGGTGTTGGGCAGCCCCTGCCGCCGGCAGGCCCGCCGCTGGCCCCGTGTCGCTTCCCGGCGCTGCTCGCGCAGGGCACGGGGCGCGGGGCGGGGGTCGACCGCGATCCCGTCCGGCGAGGCCCGCAGCGATCGCCGCGCGGGGGTTCAGGGCCGCCTGCCCGTTCCCTTCCCGCGGCGGTCGGCGGTCTCGCCCGCCGCCGGCTCGGGGCGGGCGCGCTGGGCGGCGGCGAGGGCGCGGGCCGCGATTCGCGGCACGATGATCTTCTTGTAGGCGGCGCCGTGCTCCTTGATGCGCTCGCGCTGCGCCTTCAGCTTGCGCTCCCGCCGCTCCCACCGATACTCGCTCATCGACCTGCCTCACCTCCTCCCAGCGCCATTCAGGTGGCGTAACGCAGTTGACCCGCCATCCGGGCTCGCGATGACCGACGCAGCGGGCGTGCCAGGACTATCATACGGTCCAGCGGGGAGGCGCGGGCGAGTGGAGGCGGATGAGCCGATTCTGGACAGAGCTCGGCACGATCGCGGTCGTGTTGATCTGGGCCGCCAACTTCACCGTCGCCAAGTCCGCCTTCGGCGTGCTCTCGCCGATCGCCTTCACCTTCGCGCGCTTTCTGATCGCGGCGGCGCTGCTGCTGGCGATCGTGGTGGCGGTCGATCGCGACTGGCGGCGGCTCGCGCGGCGCGACTGGCTGCTGGCCGCCGTCGCCGGGGTGCTCGGCATCGGCCTCTACCAGCCGATCTGGATGCTCGGCCTCAGCCTGAGCCCGGCGTCCGAGAACGCCGTCGTGGTGGCGACCTCACCGTTGTTCGTCCTGCTCTTCGCCTGGCTGCGGCGCAGCGCGCTGCCCGACCGGTGGGGCCTGGCCGGGTTCCTCATCAGCTTCGCGGGCGTGGCGCTGGTGATCCTGGCCGGCGGATGGGGCGTCAGCGCCGACGCGCCCAACCGGCTGCTCGGCGATCTGCTCACGCTCGGCGCCGCCTCACTCTGGGCGCTCTACGTGTTCCTCGGCCAGGACCTGATGCAGCGCGTCCCGGCGCTGCGTGCCACCGCCTGGGCGACCCTGTTCGGGGTGGTGGCGATGGTGCCCTTCGCCTGGGGGCCGGTCGGCACGGTCGACTGGACACGGGTGCCCATCCCCGGCTGGGCGGCCATCGTCTACGGCGCGGCGCTCGCCTCGGTGTTCTCGTTCGTCGTCTGGTACCACGGGGTGCATGTGCTCGGCCCGGTGCGGCTGATGGCGTATCAGAACCTGATCTCGGCGCTGGGCGTGGTGATCGCGGCGGTCGCGCTCGGGGAGACGCTTGCGCCCAGCCAGATCGGCGGCATCGTGCTGGTCCTGGCCGGCCTGTTCCTGGTGCGGCTGCCGGCGATCCGCCTGCTGCGGCGCGGGCGGCCCGTCACTTCTCGATGAAGACGACGTCGAGCGGATCGGCCGCGAAGCGCACGCGATCCTCCCGCTGCGCCACGAGGTCGCTCAGGCGCTGCTCGACCCCCGCCAGCACGACGCGGTCGTCAAGCGTGTAGCGGGTACCGATCGAGCGGCTGCCGGCCAGCCAGGCGTCGAAACTGCTCGTTTCGCCCGCCTCGACCGCGCGCAGGTAGTCGCAGCAGCGCCGGAACAGCTTGGGCAGGATGAGCTGGCCGGCCGGGCCGAGCGACGCGTAGCCATCGAGCCGCCACTCGGCGGTGGTGTCCCGCCCCCAGACGCCCAGGCCACCCGCGCGAGCCGCGGCCGCCACCGCCCGCAGCCGCGGCCGGTGCTCGTGCGGCGTCGAGGTGTAGACGGTGTAGTAGGCCGCGCCCGACTGGAGCAGCGCCAGGTTCACCGTCCGGCCGAGCAGCCCGCCACCGATGTAGACCCAGTGCCCGTCGGCGGGCGGGGCCGTCCAGTCGCCCGCGATGACGTAGCCGACGAGGCGGCCGTTGGCGTCGGCCGACTTGGTGAGCAGGGTGCCGCGGACCGTTTCGGGCTCGGCCGCCTGGACGATGGTCGGCACGGCCGGGTCGTAGGCGACGCGGGTGAACCCGAGCAGGCGCAGCAGGGTGTCGCGTCCCTCGGCCCCCAGCGGCTGCGCCAGGTTCCCGTAGTGCGCCTCGGGCGCGTCCACCGCCTCGAAGCGGACCTGCACCCCGCCGTCGGCGGTGGAGCGAAGGCGGTGGGCGCGGTGGACCACCGCCAGCGGCGCCGGATCATCGGGGATGAAGCGCGCCGAGTCGCCGTCGGGCGTCGTGCCGATGATGGTGAAACGGCCGTGGACCACGCGATAGAACGGGGCCGCCAGCGCCGCACCTCCTGCACCCGATTTGGAGACTGGTCGAAGGAACAGGCCAGAACGGTCGTTCTACCAGATCGCCCGGGCCGGGAAGACAGGCCGGCAGCCACCCTCCCGGCCAGGCGCAAAACCGGGCGCTGGCACGGTGTGGCCGCGCGGCGCATCCGCGACACTGCATGGGCGCGACGAATGACAAGGAGGTCAATCGTGTACGACGAGTTTGTGCGAATCGAGGTCTTCGCCAGGGAGCGCCGGGAGAGCCTCCTGCGCGAGAGCCAGGCGGTGCGGCGGGCCAGGGTGGCCGCGGAGCCGCTCGCGGCTGCGGCGGACGCTCGCCCCGATGGCGGCGTTTCGCTCTGGCAGCGGCTGCTTGCCTTCCCGATCGGGCTGCGCCAGCAGGGGCCAGCCTAGCATGGCCACCAGGCGAGCGCCACGGCGGCGCAAACGGGCGATGAGCGAACGGCTCATCGCCCGTTTCGATTCCCGGCCTCAGACCTCGCTCATCGCCTGCGCGCCGCGCAGCACGCGCACCATCGCCACGCGCAACCCCTGCATCCGCTCGACGCGCAGCGTGTAGGGGCCGAGCTGCACCTGATCGCCCACCTGCGGCTTGCGCCCGAGCCGGCTGAACACGTAGCCGCCGACCGTGTCCTGCTCGATCTCCATCTGCTCGAGGTCGAGGTCGTAGCGGCGGGCGAAATCTGCCAGCAGATAGAGCCCATCGACGAGGTCGCCCTCCTCGGTCTCGTGGATCCCCGGCTCAGGCGGCTCGAACTCGTCGCGCAGCTCCCCGACCACCCGCTCGAGGATGTCCTCCAGCGTCACCAGCCCGGCCGTGCCGCCGTACTCGTCGATCACGATGGCGGTGTGGAGCCGGCTACGGCGCATCTGCGCCATCACCCGGTCGATCTCGAGCGTCTCGGGCACGACCAGCGCCTCGCGCATGGCGTCGCGCGCCGTCAGGCGGTCGAGTGACGCCGCACTATTGCCGGTGCGCAGCATCTGCGCGAGCACGGCCATCACCGACTTGAGGTAGACCACGCCGATGATGTTGTCGAGCGTCTCGACGTAGACCGGGATCCGGCTGTGGGCGGTGCGGGCCGCCAGGTCGATGATCTGGCGCAGCGTGGCATCGGCCGGCGCCGCCACCATCGAGGTGCGCGGCACCATCACCTGCCCCGCCGTCAACTGGGGGAAGTCGAACGCCGCCTCGACCAGGTCGTGTGAGGCCTCGCTCATCTCGCCGGCCTCGTGGCTCTGCGAGACGACGAGGCGCAGCTCGTCGACCGAGTACACGGTGTGGTGACCCGAGGCCGGCCGGATCCCGACAAGCTGCACGACGCGGTTGCCGACCCAGTTGAGCGCCATGATGAACGGCCGGAAGGCGGCCAGGAACCAGCTCGTCGGCCGGGCGACGAAGAGCGCCGTCGCCTCGGAGCGCTGGAGCGCCAGGCTCTTGGGCGCCAGCTCGCCCAGCACGATGTGCAGCGCCGTGATCACCACAAAGGCGAGCGCCACCGCCACGGTATGGGTGGCCGTCGCGCGCAGCTCCGGCGCGATGAAGGGCAGCGCCGCGATCAGAGGCTCGAGCTGGTGGGCCACCGCCGGCTCCCCGATCCAGCCGAGCGCGAGCGAGGCCATGGTGATGCCGAGCTGGGTCGCCGCGATGTAGGCGTCGAGGTGGTCGAGCGCGTGCTGGACGTCCCGCGCCCCGGCGCGCCCCTCGTCGACGAGCTGCTCGACGCGGGTGCGCCGCACCGAGACCAGCGCGAACTCCGTCGCCACGAAGAACCCGTTGAGCAGGACCAGGCCGACGACCGCGATGAGCTGTAGCACGGTTTCCACGCTGCATCACCGGTGGAGCGCCCCCGCACTCCCCCAATCCCCACCAGTATGCCACACGCCCCGGCTTACTTCGCCCATCGGTGGTCGCACTGCTGGGCGCCCTCCCAGGCGCCTGGGGCCGGGCGGATTACTCGGGCGCCGCCAGCCGCCGGGCGCACGCCAGCGCCTGCTGGAAATCCTCGGGCGGCTCGGCCACGAAGGCAAGCGCCTCACCCGTGCGAGGGTGCCTCAGCGCGAGCCAGTGCGCATGGAGGAGCGGCCGCGCCGCCCCCCGACCTGGCAGCATGGCCTGGGCCGCCTCCGGCAGCGCCCAGCCGTAGAGCCGATCGCCGACGATCGGGTGCCCGAGCGCCGCCAGGTGCGCGCGGATCTGGTGGGTGCGCCCCGTCTCGAGCGCCAGCTCGATGAGCGCCTTCCCCGCAAGCGCCTCCACGACCCGGTAGCGCGTGCGCGCGGGTTGCCCATCGGGCCGGACGACCGTCCGGAAACGGTTCGCCGGGTCGCGGGCGAGCGGCAGGTCGATCAAACCCTCGCGGGGCACGGGCACGCCGACGACGAGGGCGAGGTAGGTTCTCCGCAGCGTGCGCCGGGCGAGCTGAGCGCCGAGCGCGGCCGTGGCGGCGCGGTGCTTGCCGATGGCGAGCAGCCCCGAGGTGTCGCGGTCGAGCCGGTGGGCCGGCCCGAAGCGGGCCGCGAACTCCCCCCGCCGCCACCAGTGGCCGACGACGACGTTGGCCAGCGTGCCCGCCCAGTGGCCGATGGCGGGGTGCACGGCCTGCCCGGCCGGCTTGGCGACGACCAGGAGGTCGGCATCCTCGAAGCGCACATCGAGCGGACCCTCCTCCGGCTCGATCCCACCTGGATTGCGCAAGCACCAGCGCGCGGCAAGGCGTTCGCTGGCGCGGAGCCGGTAGGCGCCAGGCCGGGCGACGCCGTCCACCAGCACGCCGCCCGTCTCGATCAGCCGCGCGACCTGAGGCCGCGCGAGCTGGGGGAGCCGGCCGGGCAGGAAGCTGCCCAGCCGCTCCCCTTCAGCCTCCAGCGGCACGATGAGCTCGAGGCCACCGCGGACGGGATCACGCATCGCTGGCAACCGGGGCGCCGCACCTGCCCACCGCCGCACCCGCAGGCAACCGTGAGGGGCGATGGCGCGCCATCAGCCCGCCTGACCGGGCCGCACGCAGCGCCGGGGACACCGGCCGTCGGCGCCAGCCGATGGCGGGGAAAGGGCAGGGCCCGGCTGTCAGGCGGCCGTGGCGACCGGCTCGAGGATGGCGCGGATTTCGCGCACGACCTCGGCGTTGCTGAAGTCGAAGAGCTCCTCCCGGATCTTGAGCATGGCGGCCTGCACCTGCTCCTGCACCCCCTGCGGCAGCTCACCCAGCGGCACGTCCGGGCTGCCCCACTCGGGGTGCTCCGCGAAGAGGGCCCGCCGCCGCCGGTCGCGCTCGGCGGTGACCGAGGCCGGGCGCTCGATGAAGACGCCGATCTGGCGCATGTTCTCGTCGAAAAAGGCGAAGACGGGGATCGACTTGAACTTGCCCTGGTTGAGGTACTGGCTCATCAGGTCGTCGTTTTGGTCGCGGAGGAAGATGCGCAGGTTGAGCTTGCCGCCGCTGGCCTGGGCCAGCTTGCCCAGCAGCGGCAGGTTGTTGATGACGTCCCCGCACCAGTCCTCGGCCAGCACCAGGACGTTGATCGTCCCGGGCAGCCGCCGCAGGAGCGCCACCGTCTCGGCGTCGGGCTCGAAGCGCGCCTCGGTCTGCTCGAACCGCTCCTTGTTGCGCGTCATCTGCGCCTTGTACTCGTCGTAGGTCATGCCCTGCTCGAACCGCTCACGCGTAACCGCCATACGTCGACCTCCTGCCGGCAGTCTTGCAACCTTGCACAATCGTTTGATCGCTCGCCACGGAAAAGGACGCTAGCCCGGACGCGTGGCACGCCCCGTCTCGCGCAACACCTGCTCGAAGCAGCGCGCCAGCACGTCGGGGTTGAGGACGGTGTACTTCACCTGGCCCTCGCGGCGGCGCTCGACGATCCCCGCCTCTTCGAGCGTCTTGAGGTGGTGGCAGGTGAGCGCCGCGCTGATCCCGAGCGCCTCGCTCAACTCGGCGCCGGAGCGCTCGCGCTCGGCCAGCAGCGAGACGATGCGCAGGCGGTTGGCGTCGGAGAGCGCGTCGAAGACGCGCGTCAGCGCAGCCACGTCGAACCGAGCCGCTACCGCCTGCCGCTCCACCACGTCGCTGCCGCTGCTCACGCTGATCCTCCGCCCCGCGCCCTCGCGACCGACACCCGCGCGCCGCGCCCGGCTCCGTCGCGTTCAAACGATCTCTTGATCAAGCCTACTCGGCGGCGCGCCGTACGTCAACGGTCAGGCGCAGCCCCGGACACGAACCGGCCGCACGGCGGCTCCCGCCAGCTCCCCCGGCGCTCTGGCACAGCCGGTAAATGGAGGACGCCGTCGACGTGATCGCCAGCCTAGTCGGCCGGCTGATGGAAGGTGCGGCATCAACTGCGCCGCGGTCGGCGGGCTGAAGCCCGCACGAACGGACGTGCTCCCCCGCCCCGGCTTCAGCCGGCCCACGCGATTTCTCCGCGCGGGCTTCAGCCCGCCGATGCACCTCCTCTCCGCATTTGGGGCCAGGTCCGGGGCCTACGATCCCTCCGCGCGGACTTCAGCCCGCCGCCTCAGGCAAAGAGCGCGCCACTCGGCCGAGCGGCCACGCAGTCAATCGCAGCGCAGCACGCGCCCGGCCGTCCAGAGCTCGTGCAGGAGCGCGCGGTGGGTGCGGGCGGCGTCGAACTCGTCCCCATCGCGCGCGTCGAACCCGCGGAGCGCCGGCCCCACCCCCTCGCGGCAGAGCAGGAACGTGGCGACGGTCGCCCGCGAGAGCAGCACGCACAGCCGCCCGGGCGCCAGCGCGAACTCGCCCGGCCGGCGCACGCCGCTGAGCGGGTGGAGGCCGAGCACGATCGGCCACTCGCGCCCCTGGGCGCGGTCGACAGTGTCGCACCAGATCGTTCGCCCCAGCTCGCCCAGGCGCTCGACCAGGCAGGCGCGAGTCGCGGCGCCCTGCTGGCGGTGGCTGACCAGGATGGCGATCTCGCCCGGGCCGTGGGGCGTCCGCGCCAGCAGGCGCGCCGCCAGCTCGGCCAGCGCGACGGCCGCTTCCGGGTCCAGCTCCCCGTAGGCGCCGGCGGGCAGCACCCCCAGGACCACGCTGGCGCCCGCCTGGGCCACCAGGTCGATCAGCGGATCGAACCGGCCCGACCCGCCGGGGCCAGGACCGGTCTCGAGGCGCCGGGCGGCCGCCCCGGGGGCAGCCCGGAACGGGTGGTGCGGGTAGAAGTGGCGCTGGACGAGCGCGGCGGTGTCGGGGCGCAGCCGGTAGGTGCGCGGCAGCCGCAGGTGCCGCGGCAGCGCCCCGCGCTCGGCGTAGGCATCACGGAAGACGAGCGGGGCGGGCAGGTGCGGCGCGCCCGGCAGCCCCTCCCACTCGCGCACCGGCGCGCGCACCACGGGCGGGAGCTGGCCGGGATCGCCGATCAGGACCGGCTGCCGCCCGACCAGCAGCGCTGGCGCCAGGTCGTGCCAGAGCGTCAGGTACGCCTCGTCGACCAGGCAGACGTCGTAGGCGCCCTGCGCCTCGGCCGCGACGTAGGCGAGCTTGGCGAGGGTGGTGACGGCCACGTGCGGCGCGCCGAATTCCGCGTGGGGCAGCGTGTCGGCCCGCAGCAGACGCCGATCGGGCAGAGGATGGGCGGCCTTGACGACGCGGAAGATCGGCGGCGCCGGCTCGACCGCCAGCAGCTTGCGGCAGACCTCGTCGGCGGCAGAGTGGGTCTTGGTGGCGATCAGCACCCGCTGGCCCAGCTCGAGCGCCCGGTAGGCCGCCACATCCGCCACCAGCGTCGTCTTGCCCGCCCCGGGCGGGCTGTCGACCACCGCCGGCTCGACCGCGCGCGCCAGCGTGCGAAAGACGACCTCCATCGGCGTCACGCCGTCCGACATCGCTCTCCTCCGGATACCCCGAGCCACCTGCCAGCAGATCTACCCCTGCGCTGGGCAGGCAGGCCACCGCGGCGTTTGGCACCAGTTCGGCAGCGAAGCCTTGGCACCCTGGCTCAATCAGGGTGCGGATTGAACGAGATCGGCCGCTCGGGCGGGTGCACGGCCCCGCTACCCGCGCGGGCGCGCTGGCGCGCGGCGTACCAGCCGGCGGGATCGGCGGCGCGCGGTCGGCCGAGGCGCGGCGCCGTC
>JBHOQZ010000576.1:0-1735 GCA_042408635.1 Chloroflexota bacterium | reverse complement strand
CGCGTCGCCAGCCTCACGCAGGCGCTCGCGCACCTCCGCCGGCAATCGGGTCGAAACGAGCATCGTCAACGCCACGGACGCTCCTCCTCGCACACGCTCGACAGCGCCCAGTCTAGCCCATGCGCCCCCACCTGTCACACGTCGGGGAAGCGGCGACTGGCCCCCTAAGCCCCAAGCCTGGGAGAACCGGCGGCCCTGATGGCGCGGGATGCCCCCTAACCCCCAATCCTGGGGGAACCGGCACGGATGCAAGGCCGGGCATCTTGGCTGCCGTGCGGCAGCGAGGGCGCGCGAACGTCCCGGTCATCGGAGGCCACGGCTGCGCCCTCCGCTAGAGCCAGGACAGCACGCGTCCGGCGCCCCGCACCCCCATGCCGGACGATTCCCCAGCATTGGGGGAGAAGCTGCCCTGCCGTGCCCTCAGGCGGTCCGCCAGGCGTGGAGGACAGGACGCCTCCCGCCTCCCCCATGGCTGCCGGTTCCCCCAGGATTGGGGGTTAGGGGGCCATCCCCCCGCCCAGCAGCGGGTCGGTGCGGCCGTGGAGGGGGTCGGCATAGGCGTCGTAGAGCAGCTTGCCGACCCGCGCGATGGTGAGCACCGCCTCGTTGTCCGGGCTCCAGCGGCTGTCGGGCACCTCCATGCTGAAGGCGCTGAAGGTGAGGCGCGGCCCGTTGGGCACGTAGAGGATGCCGCTGTCGTTGCGCACGCCGCCCGCGCCGCCCGTCTTGTGGCAGATGCGCGGCGTGCGCTCGCCGGTGGCGGGATCGCTCGTGCGCGGGATGTAGCGCGGCACCATCGTCGTCGCCTGCTGGCGCGAGAGGATCCAGAGCATGTCGTCGCAGGCCGAGGCGTCGAGGATCGCGTGGTCGGCGATCAGCGCGTTGAGGCGGTTCATCTCGTTCGGCGTCGTCACGCCGATCGGCTCCTTGACGATCGAATCGGGCTCTTTGAAGTCGATCGTGCGCCGGCAGGTGGTCTGCTCGAGCCCGAGCTCGCGCAGCGTGCGGTTGACGCTCTCGATACCGACCAGGTCGAGGCACATGTTGGTCGTGGTGTTGTCGCTGATGACGATCATCGCCACCACCGCGTCGCGCACGCTCATCTGGAGACCCGCGTGGAAGAGGCGCAGCAGCCCCGAGCCGCCGACCATCTGGTGCGGCTTCATCTCGAGCGGATCGTCGAGCGAAAAGGTGCCGGCTCGGGCCTGCTGGTAGACCTCGACCATGATCGGGATCTTGATGACGCTGGCCGTGTTGAAGACCAGGTCCCCGTTGACGTCGAAGCCGGCCCCCGAGTCGAGGTTGCGCACCGCGAAGCCGTAGATGCCCTCGCGCTCGCCGAGGATGCGCTGCACATCCTGGCGTAGCCGCTCGAGCCGTCGCTGCTCCGCCTCGGCGCTGCCCGCCGCCGCGCCGGACCCGGCCCCCTCGACCCGCGCCGCACTCACCGCCGCCGTCTCGCCCGCCCTGCTCATAACCCTTCACCTCCACCACCTGACCGCGTCCCGTTGCGCCGTATCCGAACCGCAGCGCCGACGAGGCCGCGCCGGCCGCGCGCAGTATAGCAGCGCCGGTCGGCGCCCACGGCTCGTTCGGCACGCACCGGTCCCGCGCGGCGGGGGCGGCGCGCCGCCCCCGCCGCACCACCCGGCCGAGCGCCGGGCGCAACGGCGGTCGTCCCGGCCGAGATTCACCCCGCTAGCAAGGGAGACGGCCCGGCAGGGGCCGACTTCGG
>JBHOQZ010000572.1:0-1483 GCA_042408635.1 Chloroflexota bacterium | reverse complement strand
ATGCAGTAGACGTACTTGCCCACCTCGGGGTTGCGGGCAGGCCCTCGCGCTGCGGCCTCGACCGTCGTCCGCTCTTCCACACTCATGCCCTGTCCCCGCCTCTGGCTCAGGATCGCTTCGCATTGCGAAACGTCACACTCTCGCGATTGTAGGAGGGCGCGCGAACGGGTGTCAACGACACCGCCCGCCGGGAACCTGGCTCCCGCTTGGAATAACCGGCCAGCCCCTCCGTCGTTACATACGAGCTGATCCGCATCGCGTCGTCGGTGCCGTAGCCGCAGCGCTGCCCGCGGTCGGGTTCCGCCCCGGCCGCGGGCTAGACGAGAGCGGCAGCCCTACCTCCAGGCGGAGACAGGGCGGCCGCTCGTTGCCAACGGTTACCGCTGCGCTGCAATGCCCCACGCGCACGAGGCTCGCGGGACACGGGGCGGCTAGAGGTGGATGACCATGAGGCGCGGCTCGGTCATCTCCTCGATGGCGTACTTCAGGCCCTCGCGGCCGAAGCCGGACTCCTTGACGCCCCCGTAGGGCATGTGGTCGGCGCGGTACATGCCGACCTCGTTGATCATCAGGCCGCCGACCTCGACCTCGTTGAACGCGCACACGGCGCGGTTGATGTCGCGCGTGAAGACGCCCGCCTGGAGGCCATAGTCCGACTCGTTGACCAGCCGGATCGCCTCCTCGAACGTGTCGTAGGGGGCGACCCCCACCATCGGCGCGAACGCCTCGAGGCACATGATCTTCATCTCGGGCCGGACGTTCGTCAGCACGGTCGGCGCGAAGACCGCGCCCTCGCGCGTGCCGCCGCACTCAATCCGCGCGCCCTGCGCCGCCGCCTCCTGCACCCACTCCTCGAAACGCGCCGCCGCGTCGGCGTCGATCATCGGGCCGACCTGGGTCGACTCGTCGAGTGGATCGCCCGTCTTGAGCTGCTTGACGTTGGCGACGAGCTGCTCGACGAAGGCGGGGTAGACGTTGCGCTGGACGAAGATGCGCTGGACCGAGATGCAGACCTGCCCGGCGTAGACGAAGCCGGCGACCGCGCAGCGCTTCGCCGCGTGGGCGATGTCGGCGTCGTCGTGGACGATCACCGCCCCGTTGCCGCCCAGCTCGAGCGTCACCCGCTTCTTGTACGCCTGCCGCTTCAGCTCCCAGCCGACCGCGCCCGAGCCGGTAAAGGTGAGCATCTTCATCCGCGGATCGGTCACCAGCGGCTCGACGACGCGGGCGTTCGCCGGCAACACGCTGATCGCGCCCTCGGGCGCGCCCGCCTCCATCACGAGCTCGCCGAGCGAGAGCGCCGAGAGCGGCGTGGCGCTGGCGGGCTTGATGACGATCGAGTTGCCCGCTGCCAGCGCCGGTGCCACTTTGTGGGCCACCAGATTGAGCGGGAAGTTGAACGGCGAGATGCCGGTGATTGGCCCGAGCGGGAAGCGCTTGACGATGCCGAGCTTGTTCTCGCCGATCGGCAGCGCGTCCATGG